>JBDTIR010000055.1:0-6699 GCA_039936275.1 Isosphaeraceae bacterium
GGTGACTAGGACGTCGGGACCGGCTGTTCGACGAACGCCCACAGCCATTCGCACGGAGAGCGCCGAAGTTCGTCCCCCGGAAACGACCCGATTTCCGGATCTCGAATTGAACAATTCGGCAATTCGACTTCGGTCGCCGGATCGGTCTTGCCAGGGGCCCTTGGTTTACGATAAGGTGGGCTCTTTTCCCGTTTCCCAACGGTGGACGGTTCGTGCGGAGATTGGCTCGTGGCAGTACCTAAGAGACGGAAATCGCGGTCGAAACAGGGGATGCGGCGGAGCCACGACGCCTTGACGGCGCCGGCTTTGAACGTCTGCCCGCAATGCAAGCTGGCAGTCCCCCCCCATAAGGTGTGCCACCTGGTGGCGGAATGCGGCAACATCCAGCGGTCCAAGACCCACAATCCGTTGGCCGCGGAAAAAGCCTGACGACCTGGACGCGGGTTGCGGGCTGGGTCCGCTCCGTCGAAGTTCGGTCAAGCGTAGCTCAAAACCTACAGGGCCGGCCCCGTCGGCCGACCTTAAGTTGCCCTCGGCCGACCTGGCCTTTGGCCCAAAGCGAGCGGCTCAAGGCCCGAGTTCGCAGTCCGCAGTCTTGTTTGAGGAGTCGGTTCGATGGGACGGCAGTGCGAAGTGAGCGGCAAGAAGACCTCATTCGGCAACCACGTCACGATCCGTGGCAAGGCCAAGTATCTCGGCGGCGTCGGCACCAAGGTCACCGGCATCAGCCGCCGCAAGTTCCGGCCCAACCTCCAGCGCATCCACGTCTGGCTGCCCAACGGCACCACTCGATACGTCCTGGTGGCCACCTCCGTCATCCGCTCAGGCCTCCTGACCCTGGACGTAGACGGCGTCAAACGCACTTTCCCGCTCATCAAAGCCTCTAAAGGCAGCGCCAAGGCACGCGAAGAACTCAAGAGCCTCTACCCGATCTAATTTCGTTGGACCGAATTAGATTTGGGCGTGGTCGTCACTTCCGAGTCGCTTGAGGGCGGGGGTGGCGACCTCATGGTCATTTGAATTTGTCAAAGTGGAACGTGACGCCGATGGAGGCGTCGCGTCGCCTTGGGCGTCCCCAAAGTGATTGAGGATCGGAGATCCGGATTCCCCTCCGACCTTCTCTGGAGAGGGTGGATAGCTGGGTCGTTTGGCGATGCGGCCAACCCTTGTATCGAGGATTTGGGTAAATAAGTTGACGCGTGATGTGTCCTGGAACCGGGCGCCGGACTGATTCCGGATCACGCTTCATCTTGTCCAGGCCACGCCCTCCACGCTTCTTGAACGTGATCCCGAGAATCGAGAGAGAGTTGCGCGGGGTTACGGACCAGTCCGCCGATTCCGTTTAAGGCGGCCCTCGCAGGTCGGCTGGCTGGTTCTTGACTCCCGAGGCCAGGGTTCCGGAGTCGATAGAGGGTCGAAAGGAAACCGTCGGTTCGGCCGACAGACTTGTTGCTCAAACCGACCCGGGAAGGGCGAATGAACAAGGTCAGGGGGTTCGCGCCTCAACCGACCGAAACTCATGGTCCGAGGTCCGCGCCCCGGGTGGCGGATCCCCCCTTCGCAGTTGAGAGAGATGGCGTTCATGGTCACTGCCTGGCGATGCCAATGGTCTTCGGGCACGGCCCGTCGCAGTCCTAGACAGGGTTCGCTTTCTCGCGAGAATCCCGAGAATCAGGGAGATCGATCAAGAGGTTTGGTCCGACACGTTCTCGCCTTGATCCGACCGATTGTCGTCAGTCTTGCGAGCCTCGCCGCCACGTCGGTGGATGCTCAGACTGTTCCGACGATGCGGCCCGCATGGTCGCTGAACGGTTCAAGGGACGACCAGGAGGCGATCACAGGCGCATGGGACAATTCGATCGTCTCACGCCCTTCTGAGCAAATCGCCGAGGCACCCTTGCGGGTGGCGGGTCGGCACTTCATGGACCCGATGGGCCGCGTGGTGATCTTGCGAGGGGTCAACCTCAGCGGCGACGCCAAGGTCCCCCCGTTTCAGCACCACGTCGGCCCCAGTGAGCTGGAGTATTTGGCGAGTCTGGGTATGAACGTCATCCGGCTCCTGTTCCTCTGGGAAGCGTATGAACCGGTGCCTGGTTGTTACGATGAGGCGTACCTGGAGCGATTACGGTTGATTGCCCGCGCGGCCTGGTCGGTGGGGATGCACGTCATCATCGACATCCACCAGGACGGTTTTTCGAGGTATGCGTCGCTCGGGAGCGGCGACGGCTTCCCGGCCTGGGCTGTCTCGCCAAGAGGCAGGCTCTCGACGCCTGACAACAGCCCGCGCAGCAAGTACTGGCCGCTCATGATGGCCGTTGATCCCACGTCGTACAAGTCGTTCGCCGACTTCTTCGACGATCGTCACGGCGTCCGCACCCGGTATCTGATGATGCTCGCGCGGCTTGCCGAACGGTGCGCCTCGATCCCTGGAGTGATCGGTTACGATCTTTTAAATGAGCCCTGGGGCGATGAGCGGCGCGACCTTGCCCCACTCTACGAGGACGCGGCCAGGGCCATCCGCAGTCGGCATTCGGCCGCGATCCTCTTCCTGGAAGGGCACATCACGACCAACGGTGGCCGGCCCTCGCGACTGCCTCGGCCGACATTTGACGGCGCATCCTACGCTCCGCACTATTACAAGCCCTCGACCCTCGTGCTTCAGCGCTGGCAGGGTAACACGTTGCCGATCGACCACGCCTTTTCCAGGATGGCGTCACACGCAGCCACCTGGGACGCCCCGTTGTTCCTCGGAGAGTTTGGCGCACCGGCCAACGCGCGCCACGTTGGCGACTATGTGAGCGCGATCTACGACCGACTCGATGCGTGTCTCGCCTCCGGAACGCAGTGGAACGTGACCCCGGGCTGGGATCCTTGCTTGAAGGACGGCTGGAACGGCGAGGACTTCAGCATGCTCTCGCCAGACGGCTCCCCACGGCCGAACTTCCGGCTTCGCCCTTATCCGCGACACACCGCCGGCTGGCCGGCGCGGTTTGCGTATCGTACCGCAAAGACCCCTTGGCACGCCCGCCTTTTAGAATACGTCTGGGAGCACCATCCTGACCGGGGCAATACCGAGATCTTCGTGCCAAACCGTCTCTTTCCTCCCGGTTCCACGATCTCCGTTCAGCCCCCGGACCTTGTTTACTGGCGAGACGAAGCCCGGCAACTCTTGATTTGTCGGTTGCCAAGAACGACAACCGCTCGCGTCCTGATGGTCGCCCCAGAGTAATCGAATCTTTTTGATTGTGGCGACAGACATCCGTATTTGTCAATGGGCGTTTCGTGGAAAAGCCGACGATTCTGGCGTATCTCGGTCGTATGAGGTTGGCTGTTTGGGGTGATTGGGGGAGGGCGTGATGCGGCTCGATGTCTGGCGCAGACCAGCATTCGTTGCATCCCGGGGACCAAATTTCAGGAAGGGGGCGGGCTCGGTTCTGGAGGGGGTCTGGGACTGATTGTTCAGAGGACGTTCGACCTGATTCGGGTTTGGTCGGTCGCTGGCTGGGGTCGTGGAGCCAGGGTTACGCGGGGAAAAATAAGGCGTCATGGCAAAAAATTCAAATCGGGGCGGGACGCTCTAAGTGATGGATGCGCCTGGTGTCGGTGGTGCCATGAGGGCGTCGCGACGGGCCGAAGTTGGCCAGACACCCATTGGCGAGTCTTGGCGACGTCGGTAAGTTCGTTCAATCCCGTCGAGTCAGGGGGCTCCCTGACTGACCAGTGGTCCGAAGGAGCCTTGCCACGATGCCTCACTCCGCCCGCATCGATCGTGCCCGGGGCTGCCTACTGGGGATGGCCGTTGGAGATGCGTTGGGGGCCCCCCTAGAAGGGCTCAGCAGTCAGCAGATCAAGGCGCACTACGGCCAGGTGGTTGATTATGTCGACGGCGCTCGCGCCTGGAAAAAAAAACCTTACCGCTGGCGGCTGCCCGGTCTCTATTCCGACGATACCCAGCAGGCGCTCGTGCTCGCGGACTGCCTGCTTGATCACGGCCGGATCGATCCCGACCGTCTGGCGGAACAATACCTGGCACTGGCGAACCCCCGAGGCGCGTACCTGGGAGCCCATCGTGGCATCGGCCGCAGCTTCCGTCAGGTCCTGGCCGAACTGGAGCGGGGAGTCGCCCCCGAACATACCGGTCAAGACTCGGCCGGCATCGGCGCGGCGATGAGGATCGCGCCGGTGGCCGTGTATTACGCCGATCGCCCCGAGTCTCTGTTCGAGCCGGTCCTGGCCGCCAGCTTGATGACCCATCGCGACTGCCGGAGCCTGGCCGGTGCCCTGGCGGTCGCCCACGCAATCCGCAGGCTGGCCGAAGGACAACCACGAGACCCGAGCCTCGTGCTCTGGCTCGCCGCCGACGTCGCCAGGGATGAGGACCGCCTGGCGTTCGAATACGCGGACCGGGTCCAATCGCTGGCGGCCTACCGTCGCAGTCTCTCCACCGCGATCGCCCATACCGAGTCGCTCCTGGATCTGTCCAGAGATCGCGCTCTGGCCGCTCTGGTTGAGCAGGCCAACCACCACGGCGCCGAGCCGCCTTGCCGACGGCCGACCATGGGCTTCCCTCCTGCCTGTATCCCGACATGTTTGTATTTATTGCTTGCAACTGATAGTTTCGAAGAGGCCCTGATTGAGGTCGTCAACCTTGGCGGCGACACCGACAGCGCTGGCGCGATCCTGGGCGCCTTGGCCGGAGCTTTTCATGGTCCCGACGCCATCCCCGACCGCTGGCTTGACGGCCTCCAGAACCGCCAGGGGATCGAACTCCGGGCCGAGGCGCTCGCTCTCGGCTCATCCGACGGTCTACCGAGCATCCCTGATTTAATCACAACGGAACACGATTTAAGTGCGCGTGAAGCGGCGCTTCGCTCTGAGTTGATGATGCAGCAACATCAGAGCGGCGGCGATCTGGGGGCCAACCGCCGGCTCTAATCGATCCGAGAATTCCTGTGCCGAAACCGGCGGTCGTAGCCAAAGCACCTCCGCCGGTTCTCTGGCGGCGAAGCCGATGCCGGGCAGCAAAATCCACACAATTCGTACTCTTGGTCGCACATCTCTTTCCCAATCCGACTGGTCTCGGCTAAACTGAGAGCAGCACCCGCGCGGCGGGCAGCTCCTGGTGGTGGAACGAGTGACCGACCTGGATCGGGAGTGGCGGTGCGATGGCTCAGCTCACCCGTGACCGGATCGTGCGACAACTGGATGCGGCCGAAGGGTACTTGATGCTCGGCCTCCCTTGGCGGGCCCTGGAAATCCTCCAGGCTCGTCCAGACTGGAGCACGATGCAGTTCGAGGCCAGTTTACTGACCGGAGAAGCCTTGCGATCTCTGGAGCGATACCACGAGGCTCTGAAACCCCTGGAAGCCGCCGCCGTGCTCAAGCCTGGCGACATTGGTGCCGCCATCGCCCTGGGCTGGTGCTACAAACGCACCCACCGGCTGGCCCAGGCGATCGACGCGCTCGACCGGGCGGTGCGCGTCCACCCCGACGAGCCGCTCTTACACTACAATCTCGCCTGTTACTGGAGCTTGGCTGCGAACCCTCGGCGCGCCCTTGACGAATTGGTCATCGCCCTGGCCGGAGAACCTGACCTGCGCACCTTGATCCCGGATGAGTCCGACTTCCAATGCCTCCGCGGTAATCCTGACTTCGAGCGGCTTTGCTCGCCCAGGGAGCCCGTTTAGAACGAACCTCAGCGAACGACTCGCAAACTCTTGCGAACTGTGTGAATTCCCTCAGATTTACAGACTACAGAAATATACGTTCACTTTTTAGGGTTTCCAGGGGCGGACGCGGTAGCGGCTGGTGGGGCTTGAACATGGAAGACCGGGCCGAGCATGGCCTGCCATTTCTCGCGCTGAGCGACGGTCAAGACGGAGAGGGATTGCTCGGCCAGGACGTGCTCGTCTTCGATCCGGTGTTTCCCCTGGGCGCGAAGCGTGTCGCGCCTGGCGACGGCCTGGGCCAGGGCCTGGCGCTGGGCGTCGCTGAGGTTGAGGATTTCGGCGACGATCGGTCGCTTGACCAGGGCTTCAGGCCCTTCCCATTGGAGGACGATCTGGGTCAACCGGACGCGCTGCGCGACGGAGAGCTGGGTTTCGATCCAGTTCTGGCCGCGCGCATCGATCGCGGCGCGGGCGGCAATGATCTGGGGAGCGTCGGCCTTGTCCTTCAAGGCTTCGGCCTGGTGGTAGAGTTCGATGATTTCCCGATCGGCCCGGGTCGCTTGCTCGGCCGAAAGCTTCAGATCCGCCCGGACGTCGGAACGGCTCAGCAACAAGAGCGGCATCACGCGCGTTCCCAGGCGGCTTGTAGGCAGCGTAGGGCCGTTACCGAGAGTGATCGACGGGGCCAAGAGCACGCTCATACAGAGCGAGACGCCGAGAAGGGCGTGGAGCGGACGGGGCGTCGGTCCTTGACGCATCATGTCGGTTCCCTTCGGCAAAATGGGATCAAAAGGGCGAGAAGCCGTTGTTGATTCTGTAGTCGCCCCTATGGGGTCCGTTTATACGCGGACGCCGTGCCGGCGGGAATACCAAAAGACCGCCAACAACGCAGACGTTGCGCGTGAATGGATGCCAGGCCCGATCAAATCTCACAGCGAGAATTCAGAGATCACGAAGAAATGTACAAAGGGATTCTCATTCCTTTGTACATTTCTTCGCAATGTTGTGGTGAATCTTCATGATGTCTGGA
>JBDTIR010000056.1:0-4120 GCA_039936275.1 Isosphaeraceae bacterium
AGGCGGTACGCCTGGTCGCGCATGCCGTCCACCCCTTCGAGACTTTTGCTGTGATCGAGCCGGCGAGCGAGTCCGTCCAGGGCGGTCAGGAGGGCGCGGCGGTCGTCGAGCCGGTCGCGAGGGATCGACAGGTGAAGCTCGGCCCCGCCTTGGCTGGGATCAAACGGGGCGTCGGCTGAGGAGAGTGGGCCGGTCGCGGTGAACTTGCCGAAGTTCATCGTGACCGGATGGGTCGTCGCATCAACGGCGCGTGGAAAGAGCACGACGTTGGTGGGCAGGCCGGTCTTGGGGTCGTTCGCCCCGGCGACTCGGGAGTAGACCGAGCCGAGATTGGCCTCGAAGGTGTCGCGGCCGACCAGGGGCTTGAGATTGTGGTTCGCGTCGCCAGGAACGTATGACCGAACCACGGTCAGGCGATCGGCCAAGGTCGCGAGCCTGGGGAAGGACTGGCCGAAGGTCACGCCGGGCAGTTTGGTGGCGAGTTCACCGGTGGCGCTTCGGATGCCTTCGGGCATGCCCATTTTCGGGTCGAAGGTCTCGAACTGGCTCGGCCCGCCGTGGAGGAAGAGGAAGACAACCGACTTGCCGGTGAGCACGCCGGGCACGCTTTCGGCACGGGCTTGAAGCCTGGCCAGGTCGGCCAGGGTCAGGCCGGCGGCCCCGAGCGCGGCCGAGCCGCCGACGCGGAGAAAGGCCCGCCGATTGTGCCGCGAGTCTCGATCAAAGAGCGTCAGCATGTTCGGGGCCTCCGGTGTGATCAAAAGGTAGAGATTGGTCGGGGTTTCGCGGCAATCAAAGCTCTGTTGAACAATTGGAACCGATTGGGCGGGCAAATTCCACAGGTTAGCCCCGGGACTCTGGCCCCGTTCGGGTTTCGAGCGGTCGGTCTGGATCGAACGGCCGCTGGTGGCTTACGATGGGGGAATGTCAATCAAAATTGCCAACATCCGCCTGGATCTCGACGAGCCCGAAGACCTCTTGCCGGTGAGGGTCGCCCAGCGCCTTGGCGTCCGCCGAGAGGTGATCGGACGCTGGCGGATTCTCCGCAAGAGCCTCGACGCCCGACAGCATGGACAGGTCCATTTTATCTACTCGGCCGAGGTGGAATTGCCAGGCGTTGAGGCAAGGCTCGCCGGGCGTAATCTGGGGCCGGACGTCGCGCCGTTCGTCCCTGAGCCGTTTGAATGGCCTGACCCCGGGGACGCCCCTTTGGAGCATCGGCCGGTGGTCATCGGCGCGGGCCCCGCGGGCTTGTTCGCGGGGTACTTCCTGGCCTTGCACGGGTATCGCCCCCTGGTCCTGGAACGTGGTCGCGACGTCAAAGGCCGCGCGGCCGACGTCCGCCGGTTCGACGAAGGAGGACCGCACGACCCTGAGAGTAATTACCTGTTCGGGGAAGGAGGAGCGGGCACCTTCAGCGATGGGAAACTGACCAGCAGAAGCACCGGACCTGATGTGCAGAAGATCCTCGACGTGCTGGCCGATTGCCACGGCAAACCGTCGATCGTGTATGAGCATCGCCCGCACCTGGGCTCGAACCGACTCCCCTTGATCGTGCGGACCCTGCGCCGAAAGCTAGAACAACTGGGCGGCGAGGTCCAGTTCTCGACCAGGGTCGAGGACCTGGACATCATCGACGGCCGCTTGCGAGCGGTTCAGACCAGTTCCGGCGAAATCAAGACTGACGTGGCGGTCCTGGCCGTGGGCCATAGCGCCCGAGACACATATGACATGCTTTTGCGTCGAGGGGTGCCGCTTCAGGCCAAGGCGTTTCAGATGGGCGTGCGGATCGAGCAACCGCAACGACAGGTCGATGCGGCCTTGTATGGCGGTCAGGCCGGGCATCCCGCCCTGGGAGCGGCCGATTACAACTTGAAGGCCCGCGCCGGGGACAGAGACCTATTCACGTTCTGCATGTGTGCCGGTGGTTACGTGATGCCCAGCGTCAGTGAGCCCGGGCACTTCTGTACCAATGGGATGAGCGAGAGTCGGCACGATTCACCGTTCGCCAACAGCGGCCTGGTGGTCACGATTACGCCCGAAGACACGGGCAGCCGCCACCCCTTGGCGGGAGTGCATTATCAGCAGCGGTTTGAGCGTCTGGCGTATGTCGCGGGGAACCGTCGCTACGAAGCGCCGATCCAGTGGGCGTATGATTTTCTCAACGGACGTCCCAGCCGTGGCCGCTTGCCCACAAGCTATCCCAGGGGATCGACCCCGGTCGAGATGGGTACGATCTTGCCGCCGATCGTGGTGCAAACCCTGGAGCGCGGCCTGCCGGTCATGGACCGGCGGTTCCATGGGCTCTTTCTTGAAGGGGCGACCTTGACCGGCCCCGAATCACGAGGCAGCTCCCCGGTGCGCATCCCGCGCGATGCTCAGACCTGGGAGAGCCCCGACGTCGCCGGCCTCTACCCTTGCGGAGAAGGGGCCGGTTACGCCGGAGGGATCGTGAGCGCGGCGGTCGATGGGCTTCGGATGGCCAGGATACTGGTTGGTCGGTTTGCCAGGCCAGGGGGTTGATTTGTTGACGCCGGGTCAAGCTACCGCGACGGCCGGCCGCAGATTCGGGGTGCGGACGACGGCGGAACGGGCGACCGCTTCGGTCAAGAGGAACGGGGCGGCTCCTCGGTGGACCCGCTGATGGACCTCGCCGAAGCCGGCCTTAGTGGTTAATTCACGGACCTTACGAGCCGAAGCGTGGTGGACCGCGCCCTCGACCCCGGCAACGCAAACGTCATAAATGAACCAGCCCCAGGGGCGGTCTCGGTAGCCATCGACCAGGAGCAAGCGGCCGTCGGGACGGAGCGTCCGATGCATCTCGGCGATGGCACGATCCTGGTTGGGATAATGATGGAAGCTGTTGGCGCAAGTGATCACATCAAATGATCCCGTCGCGAACGGCAGGCGCTCGCTGTTCCCTTGGATCGGCGTGACGACCCCTTTATGTTCTTGCCAGCGGTGCTGCCCCTTGGCCAGCATGCCGAGGACCAGGTCCACGCCCCAGACCCGGGCATGAGGCAGCGCCTCGCGAATCCTGGCCGCGAAGACGCCGGTGCCGCAGCCGACGTCCAGGATGCGCAACGGCCGTTCTCCGTGCCGTTGGCGAATCCGTTGGATGATCGCGCGGTGCGAAGGTCCGAACAGGAGCCATTGGAGAATGCTCCGGTCGTAGTTTTCGCTCCAGCGCGTGAATTCATGGGTCGCTTGTCGAGTATCGTAGCTCAATTGTGGAGCCTCCCTGCGTGGTCTCTTCCAAAAAGGCGGTCCAGACATAACGTATTTCCCTACAAGTTGCAACGCCGATGCCAACCCCTTCGGAATTCCGGGTCGTGGGCGGTCAACGGCTTGTCTCAAGGGACGAATGGTCTACGATACGATTATCGAGCGTTTGAGAAAGTGTGGGGCGATCCGTTCCGGGCCAAGGTTTGAGAGGCGTCACGGTGCTGAATCTGCCCGTTTACCTGGATAATCACGCCACGACCCGAACTGATCCTCGGGTCGTTGAGGCGATGCTGCCGTACTTCAGCACCATCTACGGCAACGCCGCGAGCGTCTCGCACCGCTTCGGCTGGGAGGCAGGGGCGGCCGTCGATCGAGCCCGAGAGCAGGTCGCGGCCCTGATCGGTGCCGAGCCCAAGGAGATCATCTTTACCTCGGGAGCCACGGAATCCGACAACCTGGCCCTTAAAGGGGCCTTGCCCGGTTTGAAACGCAAAGGGAATCACGTCGTCACGTCGGCGGTTGAACATAAAGCAGTCCTAGACCCTTTGCGGAGGCTGGCCAGAGAAGGGGTCTGTACCCTGACGATCGTTCCTTGCGATTCGAGCGGCCTGGTCTCAGCCGAGGCGGTCGAGGCGGCCTTGACCGATCAAACGGTCCTGGTCTCGGTGATCGCCGCGAATAATGAGGTCGGCACGATCAACCCGTTTGGCGCGATCGGCCGGCTTTGTCATGAGCGCGGGATCGTGTTTCATACTGATGCGACCCAGGCCGTCGGTAAGGTTCCGCTGGACGTTCAGAAGGATCAGATTGACTTGCTGAGTCTCTCAGCACATAAGATCTACGGTCCCAAAGGGATCGGCGCTTTGTACGTCCGTCGTCGCGAGCCGATGGTGCG
>JBDTIR010000057.1:0-4524 GCA_039936275.1 Isosphaeraceae bacterium
CGTCGCGGCCGAGACGACCGCCCTACATCAAGATTGCGGCCGGGACGACCGCCCTACATCAAGATTGCGGCCGAGACGACCGCCCTACATCAAGGATTTTAGAGCTTGCAATCTTCCCCGTCCTATCCTGGAAGTCCGACCCAAAGGCCGAGGACGCTCCCGCATCCAAAGGGAGCGAACCGGCCTTTGAGTCAACAGCGTTCCACGAGTTGGCCGTTATTACTGGTTTCCCAGGTTCTCGAACAGGTAGAGGCCGCTCTTGCCAGGGCAGACGAGGTCAAGGTCGCCGTCGCCGTCGATGTCGATGGCGGTCATCTCCAGGCCGGTGCCGGCGGTGCCTGGGGCGAAGTCCTTCTGGGCGTCGCGCTTCGAGATGTCGTCCGGGGCGTCCTTGGCAGGCTCGCCTTGATAGATGACGTGGCGGGTCCACGCCTTCGTCTCACGATCAAAGCGATACCAGGCGACGATTGATCCATCGGTGTCGCCAGCCTCGCGCTCGTGAGCGTAGACCCGTTTACCGGTGACCAGCTCGTCGGCCTTGCCGTCGCCGTCGAGGTCAGCCCAGAGCAAGGTATGGACCGAGGCGATCTTGGGGTCGATCTCGATCGGCTTGCTCCAGGCTCGAGCGCCGTCGGGGCCTTTCTCTTGCTTGATCCAGAAGAGGCCGTAATTGTGGCCCATACCGTAAACGACGTCGCTGAGGCCGTCGCCGTCAATGTCGCGGGCGAGCATCTGGATACCAGTCGCGCCCAAGGTCCATTCGGGGTGCCAGGGCCAGGAGTCGCTCGATGGGTTTTCGGGGGCTTCGAACCAGCCCTTCGGGGTGAGCAGGTCCACGCGGCCGTCGCCGTTGACGTCGCCCGTGCCGACGCCGTGGCCAGCGGCGGCGTTGCCGAAGGCGAAGGTCTTCCAAACGGGCTTGGTCCCCTTGGACTTCAGGTCATAGAAGACGACGGTGTTGACGGTGTTGGGCAGGATTTCGGGGACGCCGTCGCCGGTCAGATCCACCGCCACGGCGGCCTCGCTGGGGCCTGGCTCGGCGATCGGGTGGTAGGTCCATTCCTCGCCGGTCTTGCCGGGGTTCTCGACCCAGCCGACGTTCTTGCCGAAGTACGAGCAGGAGATGAAGTCCATCTTGCCGTCGCCGTTGACGTCCATCGGGATCGTCGAGAAGCAATTATAGTAGGTTCCCACCTTGGCGACGTCGCGGACCTTGTACGACGTCTTGAAATCAGGCCCCTTGTACCATAAAGCGCCCGAGACGATGTCGAGCACGCCGTCGCCGTCCACGTCAAAGACGCCGGCCGCCTCAAAGGGGCTCTTGGGGTTGATGTCGTGCTTCTTCCAGGTCGGTTCGCCGGCCTGCGCGACGAGGCCAAACGCGGCAAGGGCCGCGAGTGCCAGAGGGATCCGGATCAAGGGCATCAGGTCGATCTCCATTTTGACGTATCTGGGTCGGTTTCAAAGTGATCAATCATCGTCGCCGTCCTCGTCGTCCTCGTCGTCTCCCTCGTCGGCGTCGGCCTCCCAGCCGATCGAATGCGCGGCGGCCTCGACGACCTTGACGGCGGGGGTGGGATCGGGGTCGTTCAGTTCAAAGTTGATCGCCGCGACGTGGCCCGACTCGATCACGGCATAGCCGCGGAGGCGAAGCGGGGCGACTTCGAGCCAGGCGACGCCCGGCGACTCCCTCGCGAGGATCGCTGGGTGTCCGAGGGCCGCCAAGGCAGCCATCCAGTCGTCAATCGTCCTGGGGGGCGTATTCCAATCAGGTAACGCGAGCAATTCGGTCATCGCCATCTCATCGTCAGATCTTGTTATTCAAAGAATGGTCACGTCCCCACCAGTCGTGAAGCTTCGCGATCCGGTCCAGGTTGATCTTGGTTTCGCGGCCCTCGGCGGAGTTCGGATCGAGTTGGGCTTTCAGGCTGTCGAGTTGCGCGTCCGAGACATACCAGTTCAAGGAGACGTCGGCCCCGTTCTCGAAGGCCACGGTGGTGAAGAAGTCGCCGCCGTCATGGTTCATCCGCTCCGACAGGCTCATCAGGAATTCGTCGTTGCGGAATGACGTCGAGGCATACCGCGCCGAGCCCGCGCCTTGCAAGGGGCTGGTGACGAACCGGAAGGCGTCCGACACAAAGCGGAAGATGCCCGGGTCCTGAACCATGCCTGTCCCCAAGCGGCTGTCCTGGCTGACCTGGTCGCGAATCTGAACCAGCACGACCCCGGAGGTCAGGTCGCGGAGGTCGTCAATGTGACGGGACAGCCAACTTGCCGCGACGCTGACGCCGTAATTGTCGTAGTAGCCGGCATCAACCACACTCCGCAACGGTAACGTGGGCAGGTTGACTGCCGGCGAGACGTAGGGGAACGAGGCGCTCATCCGCACCGCCGTGCTCAAGGGCAGCTTCGGAGGCCGCTCTGGATCTTTGAACAGTTGGCGGAACTCGACCGCCGAGGTGGAGAGCCGGCAGCCATAACGATCGAGCGTTTCCTGATCAATTTGGGAGTGGTCCCTGGCAGCCGTCATGTACGGTAGTTCCAGGTTGCTGATCAGCAACCGACGGCCGTCCTCAACCATCATCGGCGACAGGATCAAGGACGGAATCCAGCCGCTCAACTCGGCCTCGGCGAATTCAACAAACGGCACGACGAGCCCGCCCGAGTCCCAGGTTCGTTCGAGCACCCGCCCTCGGTCGTTGGATTGCCTCCAGAACTGGAGGATCGAGGGGACGTCTCTGAGCAGAAGCTGCTTTGCCACGTCGTTGAGACCGTCGCGGTTGATCGAGCCGACCACGTCTCCCGTGGGAAAGTCCTTCAGAGTCGGGTCGCTATTCGCCTTGCCCTCGTCCCGGTAGGTACGCAGCGCGGCGACGTAGTACGCCGCGCCGACCATACCACCGGAAGCCCCCGAGATGATCCGGACGTGGCTGGCGAACCCTGGGATCTTCTGGCCAAGAGCGTCAAGCACCAAGGCCACCCAGAGGGCCGACCTCGCCGCGCCACCGCTGGCCGCCACCAGGACCAGCTTCGGCTTCTCGCCCCATTGACGATCGGGATGGTTCTTCGACCACGCCTCCAAGGCCCGATCGTCGCTGATCGTCCCCGGGGCCGCTTCGAACGGGGCATTGGTGAGGGCGTCGTCCAAACTCACGGGCGGCCCGTCGTAGTAGTTCTCAAGTCCTGGAAAGGTCAACTTGTAAGGACGGGAGTTCAGCGCGCCGATGACTACGACGACGCCCACCACCAGCAGGACGGTATCAACACCGTCCCTGGGGAACAGGCTGAGATAGGCCGTGTAGAGCGTGACCAACGCGCTCAGAAGTAGGCAAATTGCCAGGGCCGAGGTGATCCTTCGAAATAAAGGGGTGATCAGGGCGAACGCCGCGAAGACCCCCAACTGAAGCAGAAACAACGTCAAGGTTGCAAGTTTGATTGTCTGGTTCATAAGGAGCTCATCAAGCGCCAGACCGATCAGCCCGATCTGCTCGCCGATCCGCTGATACTCCCGACCGGCCGCCTCGTCCCAATGAGGTTGATCGTGATCGCCGGCCGGAGGATCGGTCGGCCCGAAGAGTTCCCGCGACCTCCATGTCTGCTCGATCGCGTTGATGGCGCGGATGATCTCGGGCCAGGCGCTGCGGGCTCGCTGGACCGCGATGAAATGTCCCAGTTGCTTCTTGTTCTGGCCCTGGTTCACAATTCCGGCGAACCGTTCCGAGGCGGTCTTGACCTGAGCACTCAGGTCAATCCAGTCCTCGGTGGTTTCCGGCCGCGTCCCGAGGCGTTCGAGCAACTCGGCAACGACGACCTTCTGGTTCTCAAGTTGCACGAACTCGGAACCGGCGGCCATTGGTCGAGACTTCAGCCAGGGATAGAGTCGGCCCCCGACCCAGATGATCGCCCAGACAGCGACCAGCCCCACGGCGATGCCGCCAATCCAGGCCGCCAGATATCTGACCCGGCGCGTGAGCGAGAATGCCTTCGTCGGAATCCGAGCCAGACGTGGGAAGAACGCCGGCAAGGTCATGATGAGCAAGAGCGGCGGCACGGCCATCCAGAGAAAGAGGCTAAACCGTTCCGACGATTCCTTCGCGAGGTTCACGCCCTTGAGACGGCTCGGAATCAGCCGTGCGCAGGATTCGCTCGTCGCCTGAAGACCCTGACCGAAATAATCATTGGCGATCCCGTCAGCGGGCCTGACTGAGATATAATAAGCCACAGCGACGAAGTTGACGATCAGGAGCGTGAGCCCGAACGCCGAGACCGCGCGCCTCCAGTACCGCTCGTGCCAGAACAGAAGGTTGATCCCGTAGCTTCGCCCGATCACCCCGAATATCAGGAGAAACGGTAAGACAATCGTGGCGATCAGAAGCGCCTGCGTCCCCGCGAGATGGCCAAGCAACGGCAAGAGTCGCCAGTACGCGACCACCAGAATCACGGCGAGGCACACGGAGACAATCAAGCCGATCCAGGGTGGCTGCTCCCGTACTCCGACCTGCGCGCCCGATCCGCCGCCACCCT
>JBDTIR010000058.1:0-3493 GCA_039936275.1 Isosphaeraceae bacterium
CCGCCTTCCAGAAGACCATCGGCCCGCCCGAACGCCTCCTGCGCACCAAGCTCCGGATGGCTGAAGCCCTTCGGAAGCAGAAGAAGTTCACCGACGCCCAGACCTTCCTCGCCGACGTCATCAAGGACAGCCCCCGCCTGCTCGAACCGAAGCTCGAACGCGGCTACCTCCTCGAAGACTGGGCCAAGGCCGAACCCAATCGTTGGGGCGCGGCGAATAACTACTGGCGCGCTCTCGCCTCACAGCTTGAGCCGATCCGGTCGCTTCGAATCAATTATTATGAATCCCTCTACCACGTTGCCATCTCGCTCCAGGGGCTCGGTCGAGGCACCGAGGCGAAACAGACGCTCAAGAGCGTCATGATCCTCTCGCCCACCGTCGGCAACCCCGAAATGAAGAAGCGGTACGAAGACCTGCTCGCCGGGCTCGGCCAATAAACCCACTCCCGTTTTGGATTCCGAAAGAGACCCGGAGCCGCCCGGGCCGCTCGTTTGACTTTGAGCCTTCCTTTTGGCTTTTGCCCATGAAACTCGGCTTCCGTGCTGGAGGAACCTTCTCAATGACCACGCGCCGCTTGCCGTTGGCCGCTTCGATCGCCACGGTCCTGATCCTGACCGGCACGGCCAAGGCCGTCGATACGATTACTTTGATTCCAGGCACGACGATCAAGGCCCCGGGCGGCCAGATCCGTGGGTCGATCGAGTCGGAATCGCCGACGGTCGTCAAGATCGGCGGCCAGAGCATTCCGGTCGAGCAGATCGAGGCGATTGCCTATGAAGGCCAGCCGGGGGCCGTCCCCCTGGCCGAAGCCGCCGAAAAGGGGGGAAGTCTGAACTCGGCGGCCGACCTGTACAAGAAGGCCGCCGAGGGGGCCGGTATCAAGCCTTACATCGTTCAGATGGTCCTGTTCAACCACGCCCGCATTCTCGCTGAGCAAGGCGCCGGCTCCCCCGCGAAGGCCAACGAGGCGATCGCCGCGTTGGAGTCGTATCTCAAGACCTATCCCCAGAGCCGCCACCTTGGCCCGGCGCTCGCGGCCCTTGCCAACCTTCAACTTCAAAAAGGGGACGCCGACGCCGCCGAGAAGTCCGTCACCGCCATGGCCAAGGTCGCCTGGATCGCCGGCCGCGCCGCGATCCTCAAGACCGAGGTCATGGCGCGTCGCGGCCAGTACGATCAGGCGGTCGCCACCCTCGACCAGCTCATCGCCTCGGCCCCCAAAGACTCGACCCAGGCCCGAGACGCCAAGCTGGCCAAGGCCAAGAACCTCGCGGCCTTGAAGAAGTTTGATCAGGCTGAGACTCTGGTCAAGGAAGTCATCAAGCAGTCCCCGCCCGAGGCCGCCGAGACTCAGGCCGTCGCCCATAACACCCTGGGAGACTGCCTCCGCGCCGCCAACCGGCCCAAGGACGCCCTCTTTGCCTACCTCCAGACCGATATCCTCTACGATAACAACAAGGAAGAGCACGCCCGCGCCCTCTCCGAGATCGCCCAGCTCTGGAGCGTCCTCAAGCAAGACGGCCGCGCCGCCGAAACCACCGAACGGCTCAAGCAACTTTATCCCCAGAGCCCGTATCTTTCCGCCCGAAGCCCCGCAAAGTAACTGCCAGCCCAAAAAACTGTTGGGGGTGATCCAACAACGGTTGTTGGGTCGCCTCGGACTGGTGGATTCGCTGAACAGAACCCGCGACTTCGCATCGCTCTCGCCCGCAAATTCGATTCAACCGGCCAAAAGTGGCGAATCGCTGATCCTGGAAACAGGCAATTCTTAAAATAATTCGACCAATCCCGATTTTTTTCTGGACTTACTCGGTCGGCTGCCTAATTATACTCAATACCCGCGCTCGGCTCGCCGATGTTGGCGAGTTGCCGGTTTGGTCTTTGTGCGACCCTTCGGTTTGAGAGGCCCTCCGATGTCTCAACGCGATGACGCATCCTGCGCCGTGTCCATGGTCTTGAACCGCTTCGCCACCGAGTCTGACGAGGCGTTCGCCGCCACGATCGACAACCTGCGTATCGAACTTGCGCCGACAACCATCCTGGAATCGCTCTGGATCGAGATGGCCTTAATGGCCATCAAGCGCTTGCGGAAGTCGGCCCGGGATGAGAGTGACGACTCTCCCACCGACGCCTGCTGGATTCGCTATCAGTCAATGGCTGAGCGCAGCCTGAACAACGCCACGAAACGGTTAGAGAAACTCCGCCGCCAGGCCGCGCCTGCCAAGGAGTCGGCCTCCGCCCTGATCCCTCGGTCCATTCCGATCCGATCCGTCACGCCTCTGGAACCTGCCAAGCCGGCCGAGGCCACCAAACTCGCGATGGTCGCCGCTCCGGCCAAGGCCGACACATCGACGATCACTCATGCGCTGAAGCCGGCCATCCGCAACGAAGTCCTCGAAATCTTCCGAGACGACGTGGCCCAGATGCTGACCGACGGCGTCACTCCGGGTGAGATCCTTCACGTCCTCCCCGAACTGACCCTCGACGACCTCCGGGTGATCCAGGCCGACCTCCCCTTACTTCGAGACCCCAACTCACTGCGCCATAAGGCCATCTTGGCCCGGTAGGGCTTGGAGAGTTGGACGCGGCGTCTTGCTTCGGACGATTGGCCGGCGGATCGCTTTGTCTCGCCCGGATCGAGCAGAGACGGACGATTGATCCACGATTTCCCGTTTCCGCTCGGGAATTCCGGGGTTTGAATCCGTTTGGTCGGTCCTGGATGATCGCATCCCGCTCCTGGACCTCGCCAACACGTCTCGATTTTTCAGGCGCGCCGGTCGGTTCCCACTTGTAGTTCGGAACAAGCGCTTTATAATTTGGGTCCGTTCCCACCAAATTGTTGAATTTTATAATTATCGAGAATCGGCCGCCTCAAGCCCATTGTTCGGTGCGTTGATCCGCCAGGGATTCCGCGCGCCCGTTCCGCCCGCAATCGGGAAGGGGAAATTGATCCATGACGTTGGTTTCGCGCAGAGAGTTGATAACGGCTCTGGCCCTCGGCATGCTCGGTCTCGCCGGTTGCGGATCCAATAGCAACGAGAAAGACTTCACGGACAAACCCGGCCAGGCCCCACCCGATGCGCCCCAGACCGCCGAGGAGTATGAGTTGAAAAACGCCCCGAAGGCCGGGGAACCTTGATTCAACCCACCGTGGGGCCGTCCCTTCGGGGCCGCCATGCCTCCTGTCCGCTCTCAAAAGTCCGTCCTATTTCCGCAATACCCGATGGCGGGAGGTTCCCGATGTCGAAGCGACGCGGTTTCACACTCATCGAACTCTTGGTCGTCATCGCCATCATCGGCGTCTTGATCGCTCTGTTGTTGCCGGCCGTTCAGGCGGCGCGCGAGGCCGCCCGTCGGGCGCAGTGCGTCAACAATCTGAAGCAGATCGGCCTGGCGCTGCACAATTACCATTCGGTACACGAGACGTTCCCCCCCGGGCGGATCAATACCTACGTCACCGGCAACGGCGACTGCTGGGGCGCGTATTCCCAGA
>JBDTIR010000059.1:0-8668 GCA_039936275.1 Isosphaeraceae bacterium
CGTTTCATCGTATCAGATTGGCGAGGGAGACGCGAGCCCCGAGTGATTTGTCCACCCAACACTCAACCATACATCCGCGCAGCGTCGGTGTGAGTAATCTTGGGCGCTTTCACCAGGCCGCCCGCGAAGGCCGGCCCCCCCTTGACTCCGCCCCAGGTCGCCTTGATCCGTCGCTGGATCGAGCAAGGAGCCGCTTACGCTGAACACTGGGCTTTCAAACCACCGATCCGCCAGCCTTTGCCCGAGGTCTCCGACCACGCCTGGCCTCGTAACGGGCTCGATTCCTGGATCATGGCCCGCCTGGACCGCGGAGGCTTGCACCCGTCGCCCGAAGCCGACCGCTTCCTGCTCTTGCGCCGGGCAAGCCTCGACCTGCGCGGCCTGCCGCCGACGCTTCAAGAACTCGACGCCTTCGCCAGCGACACCACGCCCGACGCCTATGAGAAGGCTGTTGATCGGTTCCTCGACGATCCAAGCTACGGCGAGCGCTGGGCCCGCGTCTGGCTCGACCTGGCGCGATACGCCGACTCGGCTGGTTATGGCTCTGACCCATTACGAATGAATATCTATCGCTATCGCGACTGGGTCATCGACGCCTTCAACCGCAACGTCCCCTTTGACCGCTTCACCGTCGAACAGATTGCCGGCGACCTCTTGCCGGACTCGACGACCGAACAGCGCATGGCGACCGCTTTTCATCGCAACACGATGACCAACACCGAAGGGGGCACCGACGACGAGGAATTCCGGGTCGCCGCGATCAAGGACCGCACCGATACGACCATGCAGGTCTGGATGGGTTTCACCGCCGGTTGCGCCCGTTGCCATACGCACAAGTATGACCCGATCACCCATGAAGAATACTACAAGCTCTACGCCATCTTCAATCAGACAGAAGATACCGACCGGGCCGACGAACAGCCGCTCATCCCCGTGCCGACTTCCGCGCAAGACGCCGAGATCCAGCGGATCGAAACCCGGATCGCTGCCTTGAAGCAAGTCCTTGACGCCGACACACCCGACTTGGTTCGAAGTCGAGCCGCCTGGGAGGCCGCCCTGATGAGCGAGCCAACCCCTTGGACCGTGCTCGCACCGATCAAGGCCCGGGCCAAGTCCGGGGCCCTCTTGGAACCAAAGCCCGACGGTTCGCTCCTGGCGACCGGTGATCGCCCCGAGCACGACGTCTACACGATCACTGCCAAGGCCGAACTCAACACCGCGACCGCGTTCCGCCTGGAGGCGATCCCTGATCCGGCCTTGCCCAAGGGCGGCGCGGGTCGGGCGGACGACGGCGGATTCGTGGTCTCCAGGTTCGCCGTCGAGACCGCGCACGCCGATGATTCGTCGCAATCGCCAATGGGTCGATTCGTTCGGGTCGCGCTCTCTGGCAAAGGCAAGATGGTGTCCCTGGCCGAAGTCCAGGTCTTCAGCGGCGGAGAGAACGTCGCCCGAACCGGCAAGGCGACCCAGTCCAGCACCGGGTTCGGCGGCCTGGCCGAGCGAGCGATCGACGGCAAGACCGACGGCGATTACCAGGCCAACTCCACCACGCATACCAACGTGGAAGCCGACCCTTGGTGGGAGGTCAAACTCTCCAAGGCCCTTCCGATCGATCAGATTACCCTCTGGAACCGCACTGACGGTGGTCTTGGCTCCAGGCTGGCCCGTGCGCGCGTCGAAGTGCTCGACGACGCCCACAAGGTCGTCTGGCAAACGGACATCGCCGAGCCGCCCAACCCGAGCCTGGCCTTGACCCCTTCGGGCTGTCAGCCAGTGCCCTTGGCCCGCGCCTTGGCCGATTTCAACCAAGCCGGGTTCGACGTCGCCGACGTACTCGATCCCGCGACCCCGGGCAAAAACGGATGGGCGGTCGGCCCTCGACAGTCAGAACCGCACTCAGCCGTCTTTCTGGCCAAAGTGGTGGTTAGCCTCAAACAAGGTTATGAGTTTGTTTTTAAGATAGAACAGACGCCCAAACATGCCGGCCAGGTTCTCGGCCGCTTCCGTCTGTCAGTCTCGAACGATCCCCGAGCGATCGAACGGGCGGCCTTGCCTGCGTCGATACTCGCGATCCTCAACCAACCAGCCGCGCAGCGAACGGTCGATCAAGAAGACGCCCTGGCGACCTACTATCGTTCGATCGCTCCGAGCCTCGATCCAGCTCGCGCTGAGATCGCCCGGCTTGAGAAGTCTCGACCCAAGGTTATAAGCCTGCCGGTCCTGGTCGAACTGCCCGCCGATCAGCGTCGCGAAACACACCTGATGAATAAAGGAAACTATCTTGATCCTGGCAAGAAAGTTGAGCCAGGGGTACCGGCGGCCTTCCCGCCTTTGCCGGAGGGTGCGCCAGCCAACCGGCTTGCGTTGGCGCGCTGGCTGGTGGACTCGGGCAACCCATTGACCGCCAGAGTCGCCGTCAATCGCCTCTGGGCCAGGCTGTTTGGCGTCGGCCTGGTCGAGACCGAGGAAGATTTCGGGACGCAAGGGGACCGGCCCAGCCACCCGGAATTGCTCGACTGGCTGGCGACTGAATATATCCGGATCGGCTGGGACATGAAGGCGATGCTTCGAGAGATCGTGACCTCAGCGACCTATCGACAAACCTCGAAAGTCACCCCGGAACTTCTGGCTAAAGACCCGCGTAACCGCTTGCTGGCGCGTGGGCCAAGGTTCCGGCTAGAAGCCGAGATGGTGCGCGACCAGGCGCTCGCCTTCAGCGGCCTCCTGAGTCGCAAAGTCGGCGGGCCGTCCGTCTTCCCCGCCCAGCCCGAAGGGCTCTGGCAAGCCGCCTTCAACGGCCAGCGCACCTGGGCGACGAGTTCAGGAGACGACCATTACCGCCGAGCTTTGTACACATTCTGGCGCAGGACCGTGCCCTATCCCTCGATGGCTGCATTTGACGCGCCCAGCCGAGAAATCTGCGCGGTCCGCCGCATCCGCACCAATACCCCTTTGCAGGCGTTCGTGACCTTGAACGACCCGGTCTACGTTGAGGCTGCGCAAGCCCTGGCGCGTCGGATCGTCGCGGAAGGGGGAACGACCGCCGACGCACGTGCCCGGTTCGCCCTTCGGCTCTGCCTGTCCAGGTCTCCCGCCGAGGAACAGGTCGGCCGCCTGGTCGCCCTGGTCGAAGCCGAGCGCAACCATTACCGCGACCACCTTGACGCGGCCAAGGCCCTGGCGACCGACCCGCTCGGCCCCTTGCCAATAGGCATGGACGCCGCCGACCTGGCCGCCTGGACGACGGCCGCCAACGTGCTGTTAAACCTCGACGGCGTCTTGACCAAGGGCTGAGCCGATGGACCTCCGTCTCAACGTTGCGCGGGCCTCGACCCGCCGCCAGTTTCTCAAGGATTCGCAGGCCGGCCTGGGTGCGATCGCTTTGTCCGCCTTGCTCGGCCAACCAGGGACCGCCGTCGAGCCGACCGCCGCGAACCCGATGACGCCCCGCCCGCCTCGATTTGCGCCCAGGGCGAAGCACGTCATTTATTTGCACATGTCGGGCGGTCCTCCGCAGCAAGACCTGTTCGACTATAAACCCGAACTGGTCAAGCACCACCTGCAACCTTGCCCCGACGAATTGTTAAAAAACCAGCGGTTCGCCTTCATCAAAGGGCATCCGAAGCTGCTCGGCACCCCTTACAAGTTCGCCAGGCACGGCCAGAGCGGCGCTTGGGTCAGTGAACTCCTCCCCGAGTTCAGTCAGTTGGTCGACGACGTCGCCTTGATCCAGTCGATGCAGACCGACCAGTTCAACCACGCCCCCGCCGAGTTGTTCATCTACACCGGTTCCTCAAGAGCCGGGGGCGCGGCGATGGGTTCGTGGATCACCTACGGGCTCGGCTCAGAGAACGAGAACCTCCCCGGGTTCGTCGTCCTGATCAGCGGCGGCACCGACCCGACCGGCGGCAAGGCGCTCTGGAGCACCGGCTACTTGCCCACGGTTTACCAAGGGGTCCAGTGCCGGACCTCGGGCGACCCGATCCTTTATGTCAGCAACCCCAAAGGCATGGACCGCGACGCCCGCAGACGCAGCCTCGACGCCTTGCGACAGCTCAACGAATACGAGCTACAGCAGTTCGGTGACCCCGAAACCTTGACCAGGATCAGCCAGTATGAGCTGGCCTTTCGCATGCAGATGTCCGTGCCCGAAGTGATGGACATCCGCCTCGAGCCCGAGCGGGTCCGCACTCAGTATGGCGCGGAACCCGGGGCGTCATCGTTCGCCAACAACTGCCTTTTGGCCCGCCGCCTGGTCGAGCGCGGGGTGCGGTTCGTCCAGCTTTACGACTGGGGCTGGGACACCCACGGCACCGGCCCTGGCGACGACATCGTGACCCAGCTTCCCAAGAAGTGCAAACAGACCGACCAACCGATCGCGGCCCTGCTTAAAGATCTCAAGTCGCGCGGACTGCTTGACGAGACCCTGGTCGTCTGGGGCGGCGAGTTCGGCCGAACCTCCATGAACGAGGCCCGAGGCGGCTCGACCTTCCTGGGGCGCGACCACCACCCGAATTGCTTCACCATCTGGATGGCCGGCGGCGGGATCAAGCCCGGGATCGTCATGGGCGCCACCGACGAACTTGGCACCCAGATTACCGAAGGCGCGATGTCGGTCCACGACCTTCAGGCCACGATTCTCCACCTCCTGGGCCTTGACCCCTGGAAACTGACTTACGCCTATCAAGGCTTAGACAATCGGCTCATTGGTCCGGAAGGCAACGCGAAGGTACGCCGGGAACTCTTGATCTGACCTTGATTCGAGAAGATCACTTCATCATTCGTTTTCGCGGCTGAGGAATCAATCATGGTTTTGAATCGATTCGTGGGGCCGCTCGTTGGGCTCGCCCTCTTGATGTTCGCGAGTCCCTCCCCGGCCCAGGGGCCTGGTGGTCCGATCAACCAAGATGAATCGAAGGTTCCGCCGTACACGCTGCCCGACCCCTTGGTCTTGAATAACGGCGAGAAAGTCGGCGACGCCGAGACCTGGACCTCGAAACGCCGGCCCGAGATCGAGACCTTGTTTGAAACTCATGTTTATGGAAAAATGCCCGGTCCTCCCGAAGGGATGCGGTTCGAGGTGACCTCCGAGGACAAACAGGCCCTCGGCGGCCTGGCGACCCGGAAGGAAGTTACGGTCCATTTCAACGACAAGGCCGACGGCCCGCGCATGAATCTGTTGATCTATCTTCCCAACCAGGCCAAAGGGCCCGTGCCCGCGTTTCTTGCCTTGAACTTCGGCGGCAACCATTCGATTCATCCCGATCCTGAAATCACCCTCTCTCGGGCCTGGATGCGCGACAACCCGAGCAAAGGGTATGTCAACCATCAGGCCACCGAGCAAACGCGAGGCGCCAGCGCCTCACGCTGGCCGGTCGAGACGATCTTGAAGCGGGGCTATGCATTGGCCACGGCTTATTATGGGGACATTGATCCCGATTACGACGACGGCTTTCAGAACGGCGTCCACCCGCTTTTCGCCAAGGCTGGTCAAACCCAGCGCGACGACGACGATTGCGGATCGATCGGGGCCTGGGCCTGGGGCTTGAGCCGTGGCCTTGATTATCTGGAAAACGACCTGGGGATCGACGGCAAACGGGTCGTCGTCATGGGCCATTCCCGCCTGGGCAAGACGTCCCTCTGGGCCGGAGCGCGCGACCCTCGATTTGCCATCGTCATCTCCAATGACTCCGGCGAAGGGGGCGCGGCCCTGGCTCGACGCTGGTTCGGTGAAACCGTGCGAAAAATCAACACGTCATTCCCTCACTGGTTCTGCACCAATTACAAGCAATTCAATGACCGGGTGAACGACCTTCCCGTTGACCAGCATATGCTGATTGCTCTGGTAGCCCCTCGCCCGGTGCTTGTCTGTAGCGCGGAGGAGGACCATTGGGCCGACCCTCTGGGCGAATTCCTCTCGGCTAAGGGGGCCGACCCTGTCTACCGCCTTCTGGGCACCGACGGCCTGGTGGTCCAGAAGATGCCTCCCCTGAACCACCTGGTCAACAGCACTATCGGATACCACATCCGACCAGGCAAGCATGACGTGACCCCGATCGACTGGGCCGCCTACATGGACTTCGCTGACAAGCACCTCCCTAAATAGAGGGGCCGTGGGTTCCAGCATGGCAAAGTTCAAAAAACGTTCCTGAACGGGGTGCCTGTCAACGAAGTCGGCGTAAGGCAATTAATGGACAGACGTCGTGAAAATCGCCGGAATTCCGCTCAACGCGCACGCATTCTCTTTACTGAGGCACGGAACCATTGCTAGAATGGGGAGACGTCCGCCGATGCACTCTAAGTTAAGCCAAGACTCTGAAGCCCGGAACTGATCCTAGTATGGAATAAGTAATTTTCGACCACTTTTGATCTTGATTCCCGCAGGTCGTGCGTGAGACTCACGCCAAGAATCGGATCGGACCGAGAGATCGGCGTGCGCTCCACGCCTTAAACGGCAATGCAGCCCAACCCGCTACCTAATGACCGGGGCCTCGCCGACATCCCAGTCAGTGACTGGCAGCGCCGTCTTGCCGTGATCGTCGAGACTGTCCGCGAGATGAGCCTCCAGAGCGATCCACAAGCAATGGTGCGCGCCTATGGCGAGCGGGTTCGCAGCCTCTTCCCGACCGACCGATTCGTCGCTCTGAGCCGAAGAGACCTTGACCCGCCTCGATTCCGGGTCACGCGGTCGAGCCTCTGGGAACGCCAGCTCAACCCCTGGACCGAGCGAGACCACTTGCCCATCCTGGAAGGCGGCCTCCTCGGCGAATTGATCTACGGCGATGAACCCCGGATCATCGACCACCTCGACATCGCCGACGACGACCCCGGCGCCGAATACCTCGCCGGCATGGGATCGCTTCTGGCGATCCCCAACTACGACCGCGGTGCCGCCCTGAACATGACCGTCCTGATGCGCACGCAACCTGCCGCGTTCGACCCCGAGCAGTTCCCTGAGCACGTCTGGATGAGCAACCTGTTTGGCAGGGCCACTCATAGCCTGGTCCTGGCCGAGGAGGTTCGGCGCGTCTATGAACTGGTGGACCGTGAGCTGAAAGTCGTCGCGGACATCCAGCGCTCGCTCTTGCCGAAGGTCATCCCCAAGATCCCCACGCTCCATCTGGCGGCGTACTACCAGACCTCACGCCGGGCCGGTGGCGATTATTATGACTTCTTTCCCCTCTCCGAAGGCCGCTGGGGACTCTTGATCGCCGACGTCAGCGGCCACGGCGTCCCTGCGGCCGTGATGATGGCGATCACACACAGCATCGCTCACGCCCACCCCGGACCTCCTGATCCACCCAGCCGGTTACTCACGTTCGTCAACAATCGTTTGGCCGACCACTACACCGCCGACAACGAAACGTTCGTCACCGCGTTCTATGCCGTCTACGACCCTGCTCGATCCACCCTGACCTACTCCAGCGCCGGTCACAATCCCCCTCTCCTGCGGAGAGCGGACACCGGGCTCGTGACCTCGCTCGACGGCCTTGGCGGCCTCCCTCTCGGCGTGGTCGCCGGTCAAGACTTCGCTCAGTTCGTCCTGCCGCTCTTTCATGGCGACCAGCTCCTCTTCTACACCGACGGCATCACCGAGGCGACCAATCCCGCCGGTCAGATGTTCGGACTCGAACGACTCGACGCCCTCCTCTCCGCCACCACGTCCGACGTTGATTCCCTGGTCCACTCCGTCCTCTCCACGCTCGACCGGTTCACCGCCGGGCAACCCCCCGCTGACGACCAGACCTTGCTAGCCGCCAGGGTTTCGTAATTCCGTTCCCAACAAAACGGGGCATGGAACATGTCGGATCAGCCGCCTCGAATCCAAGGAATCAAAGCACGGTGCGGAAGTAATCCAGAGTCCGGCGTAGGCCGTCGGCTCGATCGATCGTCGGTTGCCAGCCGAGGAGCTGGTGGGCACGGCTGATGTCGGGACGTCGGCGCTTGGGGTCGTCTTGGGGAAGGTCGCAGTACACGATCGTGCTGCGTGATTCAGGCACCATCGCCATGATCTCGCGGGCCAGCTCCAGCACGGTCAACTCCGAAGGATTGCCGAGATTGACCGGTTCGACGAAGTCCACATGAAGCAAGCGAACGATCCCTTCAACCAGGTCCGTGACGTAGCAGAAGCTGCGGGTCTGACCCCCCTGGCCAAAGATGGTCAACGGCTCCCCTCGAAGCACCTGACCCATGAACGCCGGCAAGACGCGGCCGTCATCAAGGCGCATTCGGGGTCCATACGTGTTGAAGATGCGCACGATGTGGGTCTTGACGCCGTGCGAGCGGTGGTAGGCCATCGTGATGGCCTCGGCGAACCGCTTGGCCTCGTCATAGCAGCCCCGGGGGCCGATCGTGTTGACGTGTCCCCAGTAGTCCTCGCGCTGGGGGTGGACCTCGGGGTCGCCGTAAATCTCGGAGGTGCTGGCCAGGAGAAATCGGGCGCTCTTGGCCTTGGCCAGGCCGAGGGCGTTGTGCGTGCCGAGGGCCCCAACCTTCAAGGTGGGGATCGGGTGCTCCAGGTAATCGAACGGGCTAGCCGGGCTTGCGAAATGCAAGACGTGATCGACCTGGCCGTCAATCTGCAACGGTTCCGAGATATTGTGTTCGATGAACCGAAACCGGGGGTTGTCCAGCAGCGCGGCGATGTTTCGCCGGTGGCCGGTCAAGA
>JBDTIR010000060.1:0-10000 GCA_039936275.1 Isosphaeraceae bacterium
CGTGGCCACAATCGCCGACCGCCAAGGGGACACGGCCCAGACCCGCGCCGCCTGGGCCAACGCCAAAGGATCGCACCCGGGCGACCCCATCGCCCGCCGCGTGGCCGAGGCTGAGGCTCGCTCCGGACTCGGGACCGACCCAACCATGGAACGGACGCCATAGATCAATATTATTCCAGATACCAGATTAGCAGGTTCAAAATTGCAAAAAGAACACCAGGGTTTCACAAGGAAATACCTTTAATTAAAAAGACATGTACATTCCATTAGAGGTTCCAAGATCTCGTAACTCGCAACTTTTGATTGAAGGACTGATACGATGGCGACCCTCTCCGCGGCAACCACCGACCGCTCCAGCCCGGCCCAAGGGGGGCCCCCCTTGGTCTTGCTGCTCCGATCGGCCTGGACGCGGGCCGAGGGGCGGACGGCCCTGGCCGGCGCCTGCGGCTGTCTCGGGCTTTTGTTCCTGGTCTTCTGGCCGAACTTGCGACATTTTGCCGCCACCTGGACCACCGATGAGAACTACAGTCACGGGTTCCTCGTTCCTTTGCTCAGTCTCTACTTCGCCAACGAGGCCGCCCGCCGGGGGCCGATCACCGTTCAAGGCGGCGTGGGCCCGGGGATGGGCTTGCTGGTTCTTTCGCTGCTGGGCAGGCTGGCGACAGTCGTGATTCCGGTCGGGATCGTCGGCGACGGAGCGTTCTTGCTCGGCCTGGCCGGAGTCTGCGCCTTGATGGCGGGAACGTCGGCTTTGCGCCGGTTCGGGTTCGCGATCGCCTTCCTGGCGTTCATGGTTCCGTTGCCGGTCGCCTTGTACGCGGCGATCGCCTCCCCGTTGCAACTGACCGTCAGCCAGGTTGCTTCGGAGTTGCTCAATCGGATCGGGATTCCCGTGCTCTGCGAAGGGAACCTGATGACCCTGCCGGGAGGGGTGCATATGTTCGTCGCTGAAGCCTGTAGCGGAATGCGGCAATTGACCGGGTTTCTGGCGTTGACGACGGCCGTCGCCTACCTCTCGGGCCGAGGCCCCTGGTATCGCCTGACCCTGGTCCTCTCGGCGGTCCCGATCGCCATGACGGCCAACGTGGTGCGGGTCGTGGTGACCGGGGTCATCATGGACCGCTTCGACCCGAAATACGCTTCCGGCACGTTCCACACGCTTGAAGGTCTCTTGATGATGGGCCTCGGCCTGGCGATCCTGGGCGCCGAGTGCTGGCTGCTCGACCATCTTGCTCCCCCCGGGCCGCCGGCCGCGAGCCAGGCGTCGAGGGAGGTCGGGGCCGCGACGGCGTGAACGAACTCAAGTGACTCTAGATTCAATATTTCAAATTCAAAATTCTAGATGATCGATATCGAAGGAACTTGCATGGCCCCTTTCGGACGATCGATGCTGGGCGTCGGCCTGCTCTTGACCGGGCTTGGGGCGCAAGCCGGCCTGGACCACGCGACCTCAACCACGCGCCCGCCCTTGAAACGCGCGCTGGAGACCTTGCCGATGCAACTGGGCGCCTGGGTCGGCCGCGACGAACCGATCGATCCTGAGGTTCGTGAGAAGGCACAGACCGACGATTGCTTAAATCGGATCTATGAACATAATGGACGGCCTGGACGGCGGGTCACGCTCTGGATCAATTATTCCAGGTATGGCTTGAACATGCGGCACTCGCCTGAGATTTGCCTGCCTGGCCACGGCTACGAGAAAGTCGAATCGCTCTGCCGCCCCTTGACGATCCGCAGGGGCAAGAGGCCTGGACAGGCGATCACAAAGCTGGCTTACGCCCAAGGTGAACTGGTGCAAGGGGTCGGCTTCTGGTATTACATTTTTGGAGAGGGGCCGTGGGAGCGGTACGTGCGGTCCTTGCCGATCACCAGCAGGAGCAGCCACGGGCGAACCACGCGCGGGTCTGGCCTGACCGTCGAGGTCTTCTGCCCTGGAGAGTCGGACGCCGACGGCGAGTTGCTGCGCGACTTCGCCGAGGCCCTGCTTCCAGAACTCGAACCGTTGCTGCCCGACGACCGCGACTCGTACGCGATTCCTTGAAGACACCCCTTGATTCCACGGATGGATAGTTTGTTGGACGCCCCTCGACCGATCGACGGACTTCCTTCATCGGCACTAGAAAGGATTGTGAGATGAAGCACGCGCTGATCACGGGAATCACTGGACAGGACGGTTCCTACCTGGCCGAGTTCTTGCTCTCCAAGCCGGAGTATTCGGTCCACGGCCTGGTCCGACGCTCCAGCACCTTGAACCGGTCGAGGATCGACCACCTCACGGCCGACGAGCAGTATCACGACCGATTCCACCTCCATTACGCCGACCTGGCCGACGCCTCCAGCATGGCCATGCTGATGGAACAGGTCAGGCCCGATGAAGTCTACAACCTGGGCGCCCAGAGCCACGTCCGCGTTTCGTTCGACCAGCCGTTATACACCGCCGACGTCGTCGGCCTGGGAACCTTGCGCCTGCTCGAAGCGGTTCGCCAGCTCAACCGTAGCCAGCCGGTGAAGTTCTACCAGGCGTCAAGTTCTGAGATGTTCGGCTCGGCGCCGCCGCCGCAAACCCTCGCCACGCCGTTCCATCCCCGCAGCCCTTACGCCTGCGCCAAGCTCTACGGCCACTGGCAGACGGTGAACTATCGCGAGGCGTACAACCTGTTCGCCTGTTCGGGCATCCTGTTCAACCACGAGAGCCCGAGACGCGGCGAGTCGTTCGTCACCCGCAAGATTACCCTGGGCGCGACCCGGATCAAGGAAGGGCTTCAGAAGAAGCTGGTCATGGGCAACCTTGACTCCAAGCGAGACTGGGGCTTCGCCGGCGACTACGTTCGCGCCATGTGGCTGATGCTTCAGCAAGACGCGCCCGACGACTTCATCGTCGCCACCGGCGAGACCTACTCGGTTCGCGACTTCCTGGAAATGACCTTCTCTCAGCTCGACCTCGACTGGCACGAGTACGTCGAGTTCGACCCCAGGTATACTCGTCCCTCCGAAGTTGACGTCTTGCTCGGCGACCCGTCCAAAGCCAAGGCCAAACTGGGCTGGGAGCCCGAGGTTGATCTCAAAGGCCTGGTCCGGATGATGGTCGAACACGACCTGGAACTGGCCAGGCGCGAGAAATACGCCCTGGGCTACCAGACTGCTTGAGCCGGAAACGCAACGCAAACCAAATCCAAGGGCGCGGGCCATCGCCGATCCAGGACCATGGACCACCGGCCCGCGCCGTTTTGGCGATCATCCCTCAGCCCAACCTTTGACGGAGCAAGATATGTCGCAAGGTCGCGCGTCCAAAGTCGTCATCATCGGTCTGGACTGCGCCGAGCCCACGTTGGTCTTCGATCAGTACGCTGACCGCTTGCCCAATCTGACGAAACTCCGCGAGCGCGGGTCCTGGGGCACCTTGCGCAGCAGCGACCCGCCGATCACCGTGCCAGCCTGGATGTCGATGATGTCCAGCAAAGACCCCGGCACCCTCGGCTATTACGGCTTCCGCAACCGCGCCGACCGCTCTTATGAAAAAATGACCACGGCCACGTCCTTGGCGGTTCACGAGCCCTTGCTCTGGGACTATCTGGGCCAGGCCGGCAAGCAGGTCATCATGGTGGGGGTTCCTCAGACCTACCCGCCACGCGCCGTCAACGGCCTGCTGGTGACCGACTTCTTGACTCCATCGATCGAGTCGCAATATACCTTTCCAACCAATTTGAAAGCCGAGATCGCCCGCCTGCCCGACGTCCACCCGTATGAGTTCGACGTCAGCGACTTCCGCACGCCCGACAAGTCCAAGATCCGCGACTCCTTGATCCGGATGACCGACAAGCGGTTCGCCCTGGCCCGCCACCTGCTCACGACCAAGCCCTGGGACTTCTTCATGATGGTGGAAATGGGCACCGACCGCGTCCACCACGCCTTCTGGCAATACATGGACCCTCGCCACCATCGCTACGTGCCCGGAAACCCATTCGAAACAGTGATTCCTGATTATTATGTGCATGTTGACGGCCAGATCGGCCGCTTGCTCGAAGTCTTACCCGACGACGCCCACGTCCTCGTCGTTTCCGACCACGGCGGTCAGTGTATGGAAGGGGGGATCTTGCTCAATGAGTGGCTGGTCAAACAAGGCTACCTCGTGCTCCATGAATATCCCAAGACCCCCTCACGGCTCGAAGGCCTGAAGGTCGATTGGTCGCGCACGACCGCCTGGGGATCGGGCGGCTACTACGGCCGCCTGTTTCTCAATGTGAAAGGCCGAGAGCCGCAAGGCTTGATCGCTCCAGAGGATTATGAGGCGACTCGCGACCGCCTCATTGCCGAACTCGAAGCACTCGGCGACCCTGACGGCAAGCCGATCGGCACGCGCGTCCTCAAGCCCGAAGACCTCTACAAAACGGTTCGAGGCGCGGCCCCGCCCGACCTGTTCATCTACTTCGGCGACCTCCGCTGGCGATCCGTCGGCACGATCGGCACCGGCCAGATCCACACCTTCGAAAACGACACCGGCCCCGACGACGCCAACCACGCCCCGGAAGGAATGCTGATCGCCACCGGCCCCGGCATTCCCGCATCCGGACCCATCTCCGGCATGCAACTGATGGACGTGACCCCCACGGTCCTCCAACTCTTCGGCCTCAAGATTCCCGCCGACTTGCAAGGCCACGCGCTCTTCTCCAAGCCAGCCACGATCCAAAGTCCGTAAGGAATGCACTTTTTTTGAGAAGGAACTCAAACCACGATGTCCACGCTGGGACGCAAACTCCGCAACGCAGGCAAGCGCAACCTTCGCCGCGTCTTCGAGGCAGGGCAACACCTCGGGATTGACATCCTCCCTCGACACTTTTACTCGGAAATCCCCGACCTACGGGGCTTGAAACGGTGCGAGCGGTGGAAAGAACCGAGAAGCATGGTCGGGATCTCCGGTCTTGATCCGATTGACCAGGCTCGGTTCGTCGAAGCCTGCTGCCCGGCCGGGGTTGTCGAGCGCCTGGCCAGAGGCGACGTTTACGCCAAGGCCTGCGAGCGCAACGGCGTCGCTGGATTTGGACCGGCCGAGGCGGAATTCCTCTACGGCTTCCTCCGGACCCGTCGCCCGGGGCGGGTCGTCCAGATCGGTTGTGGCGTCTCGACGGCTGTCATGCTGTTGGCCGCAGCCGAGGCTGACCATGACCTCGAACTCATCTGCATTGATCCGTATCCTTCGGAATTCCTCCGCGAGGCCGATCGTCGAGGCCAGATTGAACTGATCCCCGAACGGGCGCAAGACGTCCCCCTGGAACTCCTGACCGACCTGGGTGAAGGCGGCATGCTCTTCGTGGATTCGACCCATGTCGTCGGCCCGGGGAGCGAGGTCAACCGCCTCATCCTGGAAGCCATGCCCAGGCTGAATGCGGGCGACTGGGTCCACTTCCATGACATCTCCTTTCCCTACGACTACCAGCGCGGCCTGCTCGACGGCGACCTCTTCTTCTGCAACGAAAGCGCCTTGCTGCACGCCTTCCTGATCGGCAACGCCCGCTACACCGTCCGTGCCTCCTTGAGCATGCTCCACTACAGCGACCCCAATATTTTGCGCCGCCACCTTCCAATCTACCAACCCGCCGCGAACGACCACGGCCTGAACGCCTCCCCCGGCCACTTTCCGGCATCAACTTATTTACAGGTTATCACTGATTGATTTTATGAACTCGACAAAGGCGTCTTGACGAGTTGCGCCTGAGGTTCTAGGATGGCGGCGACGGATCGGCCCCAGTTCAAAGCATCAAGGATGATCGCGTTGCCGTCCTCGCTGGTTTCGCAACCCATTGCCGATGGTGTGGGAACCTCGAAGCCCGAACCCGCTTCGGTCCTCGTCGCCTGCCCTGATGCGCGTCCGCCGGCCTACAACGCAGTGGTCGGACTGGCAGGCGCGGGATGCTTGCAAGGCTTCCTCACCGGGTTTTATTACAGCGGTCTCGGGCCAGTCACGAGCCTGGCTAAAGGCTTGGCTCCGTGCTGGTTCGCTCGCGGACGACGCCTCTTAAAACGTCGGCACCATCCCCGGATTCCGGCGGATCGGGTCCAGACGGTCTTGAGCTACGATCTGGCGATCGCCCTGGAACGCAGGCTCGGAAGTCGGCGGCCGGCCGCTCGACGCCGAGTGGCCCAGTGGCGGACCCGGCGGTTCGATCGGACCCTGGCGCGCAGCCTGGACCGACGTCGCCCCGACGCCTTGCTCGTCTTCAGCGACGTCGGCTCCGAATTCGCCTTGCCGGCCTGCCGGAAGCTCGGCGTCGCGACGGTTTTGAGCATGGTCCACGGCGACGTGCGCGAAGAACGCGACGTGCTGGCCGAAGAGGCGCGACGCGCTCCGGAGTTCACACGTCTTTACCTCGGCGACGTCTCGATCGATGCTGGCGAAATGACCTGGTTGCACGAGCGAAGACTTCGCGACATCGCTCTGGCCGACCTGATCCTCGTGCCTTCAGACCACATCGCAGAGACCCTCGCGCGGCACGGGACGGCTCGCGAGCGAATTCGCGTCGTCCCCTACGCGGCCGACGTCCGCCGATTCCGCCCCTTATCGGGAAAGATTCACGGGAAATCGTGTACCTTTTTGTTCACTGGTGGTATTTGCCAGCGCAAGGGAATTAAAGACCTGCTTGACGCCTGGCGCTTGGTCCGCCGTCCAGGTTGGCGGCTCCAGTTGCTTGGCCCCTTGCCCACCGACCCCGGCCCCTTGGCCCCTTTGCTTGACGGCGTTGAGTTGCTCGGCCGCTTGCCGCATGCCGAAGTTCCCGCCAGGATGGCCTTGGCCGACGTCTTCGTCTTCCCGTCGTTGTTCGAAGGTTCGGCCGTCGTCACCTATGAGGCCCTCGCCAGCGGCCTGCCGTGTATCGTCACGCCGTCGGCCGGGTCAATCGTGCGCGACGGCGTCGAAGGTCTGCTCGTCCCCGAGCGCGACCCCGAGGCGATCGCCCGGGCCATGGAGCGGCTGGGCCTTGACGCAGGGCTCCGCGCCCGGTTCGCACGCTCCGCGCGGACTCGCGCCGAGGCGTTCGACTGGCCGCGTTACCATTCTGGTGTGAACACGGCAATTTGTGAAGCAATCCAGATCCGCTCGCTTCATTCAACATCACGGGTGACCACCCCATGACTGATCAATTCTTCGTGTACGGCACGGCGGCCGTGATCGTCGTTTTGATCTTGTCGCAGATCTTCCGCAGGTCGTTTGACCCCTTCGCGCCCGTCTGGCTTTTTCTGACCGGCTACGGCCAGATTTACGTCGTCCAGGCGATCACCTGCCGAGAGTACGGCCTGCACGCCAGGGGGGTCGAGGTCGTGACTCAGGCCAACGCCCGAGCCCTCTGGGCCCTGGTCTGGTTCCTGGCGGTGTACTTCTGCGGGCTCGGTCGCGTGATCTCTGCAAAATTGCCGAGGCCGCCGCAAGGGTGGTCCACCCCGGCCGTCGTGTCGATCGCGCCGCTCTTGATCGTCTGGGGCCTGATCTGCGCGGGGGTGGCGATCCGCCAAACCGGAGTGCCGGAATCGGCCGAGGCGAGCCTGCTCAGACAGTTCCCCACGATGATGCTCGCCGGCGGCATTTTGCTCTTGGTAACCGGCCGGCAACCGTCGCGCCCGCAGCCGGCCTTGACGGCCGCCGGGATCGCGGTGGTGGTCGCCTACGTCTTGATCTGGATGTTCAACGCCAAGCGGTCGCACTCGCTCTTTGGCGTCCTGACCGGCATTTGCGCGTATTATACGCCCCGGTTGCGCAGGCCGTCGCTGCCGATTCTCAGCGCGACGGCGATGATCGGCGTCCTGGTTGTCTCGCTGGCCATCGGCTGGCGAGGCAATGGCGGTTATGAGCAATCGGCCGGCGGCTTTTTGAACTATGTCTCCGAATTCGACCCCTCATCAATCCTGGTGAACCTGAGCCTCAAATCCGGTGAAGAGGAGCCGACGGACGAGCCCCGCAGCCGCGAGACCGACGAATACGGCGCGTTCCTGCTGATGATGGACACCGTGCCGGAGAAATCCCCCCACGACTATGGCGCGTCTTATCTGCGGATCGTTTCGACTTACATCCCCCGCCTGATCTGGCACAACAAGCCGCTCTACGGCCGCGAGCAATGGGTCAGCGCCTGGATCGCCGGCTCGGAATTTCCGCGAGACGCCAGCTTCACCGGCCCGGCCATCAGTATCCTCGGCGCCTGCCAACTCAACGGCGGCCCTTTGGCGACCGCCGTCGTCATGGCCGTCGTCGCCTTGATGCTCCGCACTTCCTACGATTATTACCGATACCACGCGCTCAACCCCTGGGCGCAGGTCTGGTGGGCGCTCACCTTTTACAACGCCTGGATGCTCACCGCCAACGACGACCCCTTCGTCTGGTTCTACTACAATTACGGCCATACCACGCTGCCCCCTTTGGCCTTCTTCTGGATCTACAACGCTCTTGCCTCCCGCCACGCTCCAGCCCAAGGCCAGGCGTGGGAGGTTGCCGTGGCTTGAGTGAATCGTAAATATCACAGTCATCATTGCAAATCGGGATTTTGGAATCGCGGATGACATCGGTTTTTTTTATTTCAATTATCCATAAACTTAAAAATGGCTGCGCGGAGGTCTCAAGCGATGCAACTGGCCGCCGTGTTCACGAATTTCGGCCCTTATCATCTGGCCAGGTTGCGCGCCCTGGCGGATCGGCTCGGACGATCGGGAGCGAAACTGCGCGCCTATGAGATGGCGGGCACCGAGCGTCTGTATCCCTGGGTGGTCGCTCAGTGCAAGGAACCATTTGATTGGATCACGCTCGTTCCCGACCGCACCTTGGAATCGCTTTCGAAGCTCCATTGCGCCCGGGCAATGACGCGAGCACTCGACCGCGACCAACCCGACGCAGTCGCCGTCGCCGGTTACGCGCGTCCCGAGTCGCTGGCTGCCTTGGCCTGGGCGCGTCGGCAAGGGCGGCCGGTGATCTTGATGTCCGAGACTCAGGGGCTCGACTACAGGCGGCCTTGGTGGCGCGAAGCGCTCAAAGGGCGGCTGGTGCGGCGGTTTGATTCGGCCTTGGTCGGCGGCCCCCGCCACCGCGATTATCTGATCGGGCTCGGCATGCCGCCCGAGCGGATCATCCTGGGCTACAACGCCGTGGACAACGCCCGGTACGCTGACCTCGCCGAGGCCAGCCGCCGCGCGTCCAAGGGTCGTCAAGGGCTTCCCCAGCGGCCGTATTTTCTCGCGGTCAACCGGTTCGCCCCCGAAAAGAACCTGCCCGCCCTGGTCCGCGCCTTCGCCGCCTATCGTGCCGGCGAACCAGCCGAGCACGGGTGGGACCTCGTGCTCTGCGGCGGAGGGCCGGGCGAAGGGGAGGTTGATGCGGCCATTCGAGGGGCCGGGCTCGCCCACGCGGTTCACCGCCCCGGGTTCCTTCAGGCCGACGAGTTGACGCGCTGGTATGCGTTTGCTTCGGCATTCGTGCATCCAAGCTTACTCGAACCCTGGGGTCTGGTCGTTAATGAGGCCGCGGCCTGCGCCTTGCCGCTCTTGATCTCGGACCGCGCCGGCTGCGTTGAGACCCTCGTCCCCGATCCAGCCGGAACCACCGGACGCCGGTTCAATCCATCAAATAAACACGATTTGACCGAAAATTTGCGATGGATGGCGTCCTTGTCGCTTGACGCCCGCGACGCCATGGGCCGCCGCGCCTCGGCGGTCGTCGCCGACTGGGGACCAGAGCGGTTCGCGCTCGGCATGGTCGAGGCCCTCAAGGCGGCTGGATCTCCGACCCCGTCTTCCTCTTCGTTCCCTTTGATTCGACGGCCAACACGCCTCGCACGAGAAGGAGTCTCACCATGAGCCGACCCGTCGCCAATTCTCCAGCCTCGCGGCTTCGACTTGGCCTCAAGCGCCTGATGTGGCCAGGGACCAACTGGATCAGCCGCGACAAGGCCCGCGTGGTCGCCATGCTCCAGCGCGGCAATCCGGATCAGCCGATCCGCACGCTCGATTGCGGCTGCGGCAATGC
>JBDTIR010000061.1:0-6324 GCA_039936275.1 Isosphaeraceae bacterium
AGCCTGGAACGACTTCCGGAACAGCTTCACCGGAGAAGTCCCGGCCGAGGACAAGGAGCTTGCCGCGCTGCTGGCCGGGGCGATCCGGGCGTGTTCCGAGGAACTGGAATCGGGCCACTGGTTCGAGGCCGACGCGGGGGATTGGATGTTCCAGGTCGAGGACCATGCTCCCGACAATTCGGTGAGACAATTGCTTATCGGCGTCTGCAACAAGTCCGCGAAAGGTGGAGCGCTCGGAAAGCAGGTCAAGCAGGTCGAGGACCGGGCTGGCGATCCGGCCGCTTCGCCGATCACTCCGGTCCTGGTTCGCTCGACCGAGTTCCCCAGCAACCCGAGCACTGTCATTGCCAGACAGATTGGCGAGTTCATCATCCACGGGGGGCGCCGCGCCGTGGTCGAGGACTCGGACTGGCGGACCATGCTGGCCCTGCCCCAGTTTCGCGAGCAGCACCACGATGACCCACTGTTCGCCGCCTGGCTCAAGGCGGATCGGCCGCTTAGCTCCTTGAAGTCGTTGCGGCTGGTCCTGGATCTCGACCATCGGAAACTCAGCCGTTCCGGCGCGACGGCGGTCTTGCCCGAGGTCGCCACTCCCGAGTCGACGGTTGATGAAGGGCCAATCAACCCGCCTCTAAGTCCCGAATCTTCACCAATAGACCCAACCGGTCTGATCCGGGTTGGCCTGACCGATGACCGGGCGAGTGAGCCTTTGATGCTCGATACCGAGCAATTGACTTGCCATGCCGCGTTTTTGGGCGGCACCGGCAGCGGCAAGACGACGCTGGCGCTCAATGTCGTTGAGCAACTCTTGCTCCAGGGGATTCCGACGATTTTGCTCGATCGCAAGGGAGACCTCTGCGGTTACGCCGTCGAGGAAACCTGGACCCGCCCCTTGTCTGACCCGAACCTTGTGGCCAGGCGCGAACGCTTGCGACGGCAGGTTGATGTTGCGGTGTATACGCCGGGGAACCCAACGGGTCGGCCGTTGTCGATCGCCCTGGCACCGCCTGGCCTGGGGCGGCTGGGTTCGTTCGATCGCGGGCAGGTCGCCGGCTTCGCCGCCTCGGCCCTGGCCGGCATGATGAACTATGGCACGAAGGGGAACGACGCCACCAAGCAAGTCATCCTGGCCAAGGCCGTCGATCTGCTCGCCCAGCTCAGCCCAGACGCCTCGGTGTCCCTGAAAGAGGTCATCGACTACATCGACGAGGAGGACCCCGGCCTGGTCAACGCGATCGGCCGGCTCGACACCAAGCAATTCAAAAAGCTGGTGCAAGACCTGGAAACCTTGCGGCTCAGCAAGGGGGAATTCCTGTCCTCTCGGGGTGAAGCCCTGGAGGCCGAGGCCCTGTTCGGCCTGGGTCGGCACGCGGTCCCCGGCAAGACCCGCCTGAGCATCATCAGCACCCGGTTCCTGGGCGCATCGCAGGACGTCCAGTTCTGGGTCTCGCAACTGCTCGTCGAACTGGGTCGTTGGACCTCGCGGTGTCCGTCCCCTCACCTGCAAGCGGTGGTCCTGTTCGACGAGGCCGACCTGTACCTCCCCGCGCAGCGGCAACCGCCGACCAAGGGGCCGATGGAGCACCTGCTCAAGCGGGCTCGCTCGGCCGGTCTCGGCGTGCTCCTGGCGACGCAGAGCCCCGGCGATTTCGACTACAAGTGCCGCGACAACATCCGCGCCTGGTTCGTCGGCCGGGTCAAGGAACCGACCGCCCTGGCCAAGATGAAGCCGATGCTCAGCGATTGCCGGGTCGATGTCGAGTCGAAGCTGGCGACGCAAGAGGCCGGGCAGTTCCACCTGCTCCGCGACGGCGACGCCAACCCTTTGCGGGCCGATTTCGCGGTGCTCGACCCCAAACAATGCCCCGAAGCCGAGATCCTGAACCTCGCCAGGCGCACGCTTGACGTGGGACCGACCCGACCACGTTGACGCCGTGCCACATCCACCAAAGCATTGATTGGACGCGCCCGGCAAACGCGGCCTAGGCTTGCCTCCAAAGGGGGATGGGTGAACGTGCCCATCCCCTTTTTGCTTCGGCGCGAACCGGGTTTCGCGCGGATTCAAAAAAAGGGAGGCGATCAACGATGCGAGTCCGGCGAGCGAACGGACGAGCGAGACGAGGGACGGCCGCCGTTGAGATGGCGGCCGTCGCGCCGCTTTTCTTCGCGTTAATCATTGGGCAGATCGAGATTTCCCGCGTCGGGATGGTCGAGCAACTGCTTACGACCGCGGCGCGTCAAGGGTGCCGTTACGCGGTGATCCAGGGCAACTCGACATTGACCGCCAAGGCGCAGGCGCTGTCGTTTCTCCGGGACGCGGGGATCAACACACTGCCCGGGAACATCACCATCGGCGACGATCCCTATGTCCCCAACGCAGTACGGATGCAAGTCTCGGTGCCGTACGGTCAGGTGAGCTGGCTGGGAAATAGCACATCAACATTCATCGGGACCAATACAATGCTCACAGGTACGGCGAGCATGGGCAAGGAAAGTTTCTGAGCCGCGCCGATGAGCGTGGACCGCCTTCCGAGGGAGTCGATCGGCCATGAGACTTGTTCGAAACCGTTTCCGCCGTCCGTCGAAGGGAACCGTTATTGTCCTTGCGGCTGCCCTGATGCCGGCACTCATTGGTTTCGCCGCCCTGTCCGTCGATACGGCGGTGCTGACAACCGCCAAGGCCCAGCTTCAGACCGCCGCCGACGCCGCCGCGCTGGCCGGCGCGATGGAACTGGTCAGCGATCGCCGACTGAAGAATATGCCGCCAGTCACTGATCTCTCGACCGAGATTACCGCCGCGCAAACGCGCGCCGTAAGCATCGCGCAGACCAAGGCGAATTGGGCCCTGAACCAGCAGGTAGACGCTCATTCGGGAGATATAGCTGCTGGCAATATGAATTTAAACAATCAATCAGGCCAGTACAATCCATTCGCGCCGATCGGTTTGGCCGGATTCGATATGAGTAAACTCAACTCATTACAGGTCTCCCTCTATCGCGACGATGCACATGGAGGGAAGGTGCCCAGTTTTTTTGGCTTTGGCAGCCGACAACTTACCGTGACGAGTGTCGCCACGATCCAGCCCTATACAATTACAGGTTATCGAAGCGTCAATTCGCAAAACGTCAACCTTCTGCCAATTGTGCTTAACGTCTCGAATTACAACGATATGATCGCGGGCAGGACCACCGACCAGTACAGTTACAATTCCGCATCCGGTGTGACTCAAGGGCCGGATGGGGTCCCGGAGTCATTGCTCTACCCGGTCCGGAGCGGCAACCCCGGGAACTGGGGCACGATCAAGGTTGGCGTCTCCAACAACAGCACATCGACCCTTGGCGCTCAGATCCGCTACGGGATTACCCCGGCGCAGATCGCCACGTTTCCTGGCGGCAAGATCTCGCTCGACCAGAAGGATACGTCGACGAATCCGCCCACGTCATATCACAATTTCGGTGGCAATCCTGGTATCAGCGCCGGGATTAAGGACGACCTGGCGGCGATCATCGGCAAGCCGGTCACGATCCCGATCTACGACCAGTCCGGCGGCAACGGCAACAACGCCTGGTTTCGGGTGATCGCCTTCGCGGGCGTTCGCATCGTGTATGTCAACTTCCAGGGCAACCCCAAATACGTCATCGTACAGACGGCCTTGCTAAGCGATCCATCGATCATCGCCGACCAGGGCAGTCCGCTACCATTCACCTCGGGCGGTGCGATCCGCTTGCAACTGACGAAATGATCAGATCGGAGGAATGTATGCGTTACCTGACTCAGGCCCTGATCCTGGCGGTCATGGCGTTGTCACCTATGGCCGGCGTCGCCAGGGCGCAGTCGCCAATTATTGACCGGGTTGAAGAAGATTGGGAGTTGGTCATCGAGCAGCCTGATACTGTCGGCGCCGGGCCGCAGATCACGACGACCATGAGCCCCCAGGGTGACAACAGTTTGAGCTGCGTGGCGTTCAACCTGAATTATCGTGGAACGCCAACATTCCAGGCCGGGGGGCTCGAGGTCCAGGTCTGGATCAACCAGATCCGGCAGGCGTCATCCTGCTCGCAAAGTATGCAGTCAATGAATACGCCAGGCGAGACGATTACCTGGACCCAGCGCATGGCTCTGTCCTCGGGCGGGGTCGCATTTGACGTCCTCAACGGCGCCTCGACGACCTGGGGCAAGTTTGGCCAGGGGAGCAACTTGAATATCGTCTACAACGGATCAACCGGCTCACCTATGCAGTATTCTCCGGACGTCTCGGTTAAGAACTCGGGCGTGGGCTGGCAATCGAATCATGTCACCAGCATGACCCTGAAGCAAGTCCGGTATTACGCCAACAATATGCTCGTGCGCACCGACGACGCCGCGCGGCCGATCAACCTGAAGTAGTCGCCCGTTAGCCGCGGATTTGAGATTTTGCTGGAATCCGGGGGCCGGTTCGGTCATGCTTCGGGAATGCCGTTCCAACGCCGATTCCTGAACGAGACCCTTTGTGATGAGACCAACGCTTGCCCTGGCGGCCTTGTTAACCCTCGCGGCGACCGCACAGGCGGCCGACTTTCCCAGGTTCGAGGCGCAAGAGATTGACCCGCACGTCGGCAACGTCTGCTACGCCGTGACCATCGCCGACGTCAACGGCGACAAACGGCCAGACGTCGTGGCCTTGACCGAAGACGCCGTGGTCTGGTTCGCCAACCCGACCTGGGAAAAACACGTCATCCTCAAAGGGGCTACCGACCGCGACAACGTCTGCATTCAGGCGCACGACATCGACGGCGACGGCAAGATTGATTTCGCCCTGGGGGCCGCCTGGCAGCCGTCGAACACCCAAGGCGGTGGCACCTTGCAATGGGTCGGCCGCGACGGCGAAGGGCATTGGCAAGTTCACCCGATCAGCTCTGAGCCCACCCTGCACCGCATCCGTTGGGGCGACGTTCTGGGGACCGGCACGCCGCAGCTTGTCGTTGCCCCCTTGCAAGGGCGAAGGACCAAGGGGCCGAACTGGGGCGAAGGGCAATGCGTGCGCGTGCTCGTCTTCTCCGTTCCCGACCAATCGGCCAAAACCCCCTGGCCGGTCGAAGTGGCCGACGACTCGCTGCACACCATTCATAACCTTCAGATCGTGGACTTCGACGGTGACGGCCGCAACGACGTGCTTCTGGCCTCCTGGGAAGGGGTCTTCCTTCTGAAGCGGTCGGCCGTTGGGAAATGGTCAAAGACCAAGCTGGGCGCGGGCAACCAGGAGGCGAAGCCGTTCAAGGGGGCCAGCGAAATCAAGCTCGGCCGCCTGGCCGACGGCGGTCGATATATCGCCACCGTCGAACCCTGGCACGGCTTCCAGGTCGTCGTCTACACCCCGCCGAAGTCTGGCGAGGGCCTCTGGGACCGCCAGGTGATCGACGAACCCCTGACCTGGGGCCACGCCGTCTGGTGCGCCGATCTCGACAACGACGGCGACGACGAGATCGTCATCGGTCAGCGCGATAAAAATAAAGACCTTTCGAGCAATCCTCCAGGCCCTGGCGTGCGGATCTATGACCCGAAGTCAAACGGCTCGTCTCCGTTGACGTTCACCAGGCACGTCATTGATGACGGCGGCGTTGCTGTCGAAGACCTGATCGTTGCCGACCTCGACGGCGACGGCCGCAACGATATCGTGGCCGGCGGCCGTGCCACGCACAACGTCAAGATTTATTGGAACAAAAAACCGTAAAATATATTTGTCTTGGTTGATTCAATTCCATGAAAATGAGAGCTGTTGTCATCACCGCGCAGGGCGGTCCGGAGGTCATTGAGGTGCGCGAGGTGCCTCGACCGGAACCAAGGGGGGACCGGGTCTTGGTCCGGGTCCGCGCCTCGGGAATCAACCGGGCCGACCTGATGCAAGCCAAGGGGCACTACCCGGCGCCTCCAGGCGCGCCGAGCGACATCCCCGGCCTGGAATTCGCGGGCGAGGTGGACGCCCTCGGTCCCGACTGCACAGGGCCGCTCAAGGTCGGCGACCGGGTTTTCGGGATTGTCGGCGGCGGCGGCCTGGCGGAATACGTCGTCTGTCCCGAGCGCATGGCCGTGCCGATCCCGGCGACCTTGGATTTCCCGGGGGGCGCGGCCGTGCCCGAGGTGTTCATGACCGCCCTGGACGCGCTCGAAACCCAGGCCGGATTGCGGCCAGGGGAACGGGTCTTGATCCAGGCGGCCACCGGCGGCGTAGGCACAGCAGCCGTGCAACTGGCCCATGCGATGAGCTGCACCGTCTTCGGCACCTCGCGCACGGCCGAGAAACTCATAAGAGCCAAGGCGCTGGGACTCGACGTCGGCATTGACACA
>JBDTIR010000062.1:0-5539 GCA_039936275.1 Isosphaeraceae bacterium
CGAATGCAGTTCCCGCTCGCTGAAGACGCCGTACTTGCCGAACAGGGCGACCGACTTCGGCGTGATCAGGTCGGGGATGCTCTCGACGCAGTTCTTGCGGTTCGGCAGGCCGCGGGCCGCGGCCTCGTTGTGCCAGGCTTCCGAATAGCCGTTGCCGTTGAAGATGACCTTCTTGTTCTCGGCGATCATCTTCTGCAAGAGGGTCTGAATCTCGGTGTTCAGGGTCTTGCCGGCCTTCACGGCGGATTCCAGGGTGGTGGCGACCTCGTCGAGACTCTCGGCGACGATCGTGTTCAGCACGACCTGCGCCCCGGAAATCGACTGGCTGGAGCCGACGGCGCGGAACTCGAACTTGTTGCCGGTGAAGGCGAACGGGCTGGTCCGGTTGCGGTCGCCAGGGTCGCGCGGCAGGGTCGGCATGGTCGAGACGCCGATCCGCAACGAGCCGCCGTTCTTGGTGCTGCGGGCGCCGCCGTTCTGGATCTGCTCGATGATGTCCTGGAGCATGTCGCCCAGGAAGATCGAGATGATTGCCGGTGGGGCCTCGTTGGCGCCCAGGCGGTGGTCATTGGCGGCCGAGGCGACGGCCACCCGTAAGAGGTCGCCGTGGCGAGCGACGGCGCGGATGACGGCGGCCAGGAAGACGAGGAACTGGGCGTTGTCGTGCGGGGTGTCACCAGGCTTGAGCAGGTTGTTGCCCAGATCGTCCGACATCGACCAGTTGAGATGCTTACCCGAGCCGTTGACCCCGGCGAACGGCTTTTCGTGCAAAAGCAGTTGCATGCCGTGCCGGCTGGCGACTCGCTTCATGACCTCCATGGTCAACATGTTATGATCGGTGGCGACGTTAGCCCCTTCGAAGATCGGCGCCAGTTCATACTGGGAAGGAGCGACTTCGTTGTGCCTGGTCTTGACCGGGACGCCGAGTTTGTAGAGTTCCAATTCCGACTCTTGCATGAAGGCCAGAACGCGCTCGGTGATCGAGCCGAAGTAGTGGTCTTCCAGTTCTTGCCCTTTCGGCGGCTTGGCGCCGAAGAGGGTTCGGCCGGCGTTAATCAGGTCGGGCCGCGCATAGTAGAACTTGGTGTCAATCAGGAAGTATTCTTGCTCGGGACCGGCGGTGTTGTGGACGCGCTGGGCCTCGGAGCCGAAGAGTTTGAGGATGCGGATCGCCTGGGTGGACAGGGCGTCCATTGACCGCAGCAAGGGGGTCTTCTTATCGAGGGCCTCGCCGGTCCAGGAGCAGAAGGCCGTGGGGATGCAAAGCGTGGTGCCGTTGGGGCTTTCGAGGATGAAGGCCGGGCTGGTGGGGTCCCAGGCGGTGTAACCTCGGGCTTCGAAGGTGGCTCGGATGCCGCCGGAGGGGAAGCTGGAGGCGTCGGGCTCGCCCCGGATCAGCTCCTTGCCGCTGAACTCGGTGACGGCCGAGCCGTCCTCGGTGGGGACCAGGAACGAGTCGTGCTTCTCGGCCGTCAGGCCGGTCATGGGCTGGAACCAGTGGGTGTAGTGCGTCGCCCCGTGCTCGATCGCCCAGTCCTTCATGGCCTCGGCCACGGCGTCGGCCACGCAGGGGTCAAGCGGGGCCCCTCGTCTCATCGTGTCTCGGATGGCCCGATAGATCTTATCGGGGAGCCGCTCGCGCATCTCGCGATCGGAGAAGACGTTGACGCCGAATAGGTCTACGACCGCGGTTTCACGGTCGACAAGCCCGCGGCCCTTGGTCTGGCAAGCGCTGATGGCCTCAATGGCGTTCTGGCGGATGAGGGACTGGGCCATGGACGTGATCGGCTCCAGAAGGGGTGGGTACGAATCGAATCGGGTTGGGAGGAATGGATTGTCGGACAGTGGCGAACCGATTCAGGTTCGCTCGCGGCTTGTCGAAACCAAAACGGGGCTCGTTCGCCATAAGCTTGCCGGCTGAACCTCAATCGGAACGAGAGGGTGAAACGACCGAAGAGCAGACGTCAACGGCGAACGGCCCGCCTCGCCTTCCCCTGTTGTGAAGTAGGGATGGTTCGCGCGGGCCGAGACTTAGATGTTCGCTGGAGCCAGATTATAGCACCGGAGCGGCTGTTTGACAAGTCCCCAAAAGGCCAGTTCACCATTGTCTTCGTTCGGATTCGATGGCGGTAGGCTGGGCCTTGGTGGAGACGTTACTTTGACTCCGCGTCCTTGGCCTTGTTCGCCTCGACCTTGGCCAGAAAGGTGTCGGGGTCGGCGTCGAAATCCTTCTGGCATCCTTTGCAGCAGAGGAAGACGATCTTGCCGTCGACGACCTTCTTGAACGGCTTCTTCATGCTGCCGAGGTGCCCCTCGGCCGGGTCGGCCGGGTCGAAGCCAACGGGGCAGACCTTCTGGGCCAGCGCGATGGTTTGCTCGTCTTCGGGCAGAGCCTTGATCTGTTCGATCTCATCGGACGTCAGGGTCACGGCAACGTCCTTGGGAGCGTCGGCCGAGGCCGCGTCGGTTGTCTTGACGGTCGTCGGAGTATCGGCCGTGGTCGCCGGCTCATTGCCCCCGCAACCCACAAACGCAGCCAGGACCGGAGCAATCCACCAAACCTTGCGAAGCATGGAGATGTCTTTCTTCAAAGTAGTGCCAGCAAACCGTTTCTCCTCCAGTGCATCAAGATCGACTGGAGGACGGCCCTATTTTAGAGGGTTCCGTCCCAACGGCCAAGCCCGCTTTCGGCGCGGTTCGTGAGATTACATTTGGGATTCAAACCTGAGCATGTTTCATCCGGCGAGATCAAGGCTCTACAAGGTTGGCGGCAGGTCGTCGTCAGTGGGTAAGGGGACCGGCACGCCTCGATAGAACTTGCGGTTGTCGACGGCGTAGATCTTGCTGGTGAACGGGTCGTCGCCGTTGGCGGGGCGCATGCGCTCCTGGACGATGGCGTTCATCTTGGCGTCGAGCTCGTCGGCATAGTGGACGATCAGGGCTTCAAGGGTCTGCGGCGGCTTCGGCGCGCCATATTCAGGCTTGCCGTGGTGGGCGAGGATCGCGTGCTCCAGGAGCATCAAGGTCTCTTCAGGGAAGTCGCCGATCTCCCTGGCAGTGTCGCGGACCAGGTCGCGACCCATGAGAATATGGCCGATCAGGGTCCCCCGGGTCGTATACTTGGCCTCGACCGGATGGTAGCGCAGTTCCTTGAGCTTGCCGATGTCGTGGAGGATCGCCGCGGCCACGACGACGTCCTTGTTCAACGGCGGGTTCAGCTCGTCGTAGTAGCTGGCGTAGTGGTTCATCAGGCCGATGCAGACCCTGGTGACGCTCCAGACGTGCTCGGCCAGACCGCCCACGAACCCGTGGTGCAACTTCTGGGCGGCGGGCATCTTCTGGAAGAGGTCGGCGTCACTGGCGAGAATCTGAACCACCAGGCGATTGAGCTTCTCGTCCTGGATATAGGCTTCAATGAAGTCCAGGAGCCGGTGATAGCAGGTTCCCAGGGGGTACTTCGAGCCTTCGACCAGGTCAAAGAACTCGTAGCCGTCGGCCTTGTCGTCCTCGACGACCGCGCGAACCGACACCAGCTTCAACTGGGCGCCGTAGCGGGGGTGGTCTTCCCTGCGGGCCTTGATCCGGTAGGCTTCGCCGACGATCCAGGCTTCGGCCTCCGGCAAGAGTGGGTCGCTCGACCAGACCGGAGCCCAGATCAACACTCGCTTATCGCGAAACTGGCACTTCACGTACCGGCTGCCGTGCTTGTCGGTCCCACGGTCGGTGCTCACCAGGGCGGCGAAGCACTCCCCCTCCTGCCCGTCCGCCAGGTCCGAAAGCCGGACGACCCCTGTCCCATCCAACGTGCCGATGGCCATTGTGTTGAGCCGCCCTTCGTTTGGACCTTTCGAAGCCGCGATCCCTCGACCCATACCGCGCAACGCCGCGCTTCTCCCTCATTCATCGGCCCGGCCCCGGGCCGAGCTTGAGCGAATCAGACCGACGACTACGGTTCAAAGAGATAGCATGTCCGTCCGTTCCCTTCAATCGTGTGCTTACGAACAGGTACTGGTCCACGCCGGTATCGACAGGTCGGGCTCAAGCAGTCACTGCTTCCAAACTCATGGAGGTCTGTGCTATGGTCGTTGCCAACGTCAAATGGACACCAAGCCAATGTCTCGAAAAATAGGGACGACGCCAATGAACCTGCTGACGACCCTCGCCGGCTCGCTGATGGAGGGGTTCCTGCCCCGTGGCTGGGACCTTGCCAAAATTGACGCCTGCTGTTCCCACCCTCCTGAGTCGATTGGGGAACGGCAAAGCTGGTGGAACCCGAAGTTCGAGCTTATCCGTTGCAGCTCACTCGACGACTTCGACGTCATGCTCGGCCATGAGATCGCCCAGACGATCCGCAGAACCCGCGACGACGGCCGACCTTGCGCCTTGATCCTGCCGGTCGGGCCGATGGGCATGTATCGCTGGGCCGTCTACTTCCTCAAGGAATGGGGCGTCGGCTGCGACCACGTCCACGGCTTCAACATGGATGAGTGGAGCGACCGCGACGGCAAGACCCTGCCTTCCAACGACCCTGGAGCGTTCCAGAACGCCATGGAGTCGGTCTTCTATGGCCCGCTCGGCAAGGCGACCGTGCCCAAGGACCACCGCTGGTTCGCCTCGCCCGAGAGCCTGCCTCAGTATGCCGAGCGGATCGCCGACCTCAAAGCCAAGGGGGCCGAACTCTCGGTCATCTTCGGGATCGGCAGGGTCTGCCATATCGCCTTCTGGGAGCCCCACTTCGCCGAGGAGTTCGCCAAGGTCGAACAGTGGAAAGCCCAGACCCACCGGATTGGGGCTCGTCTGCACCCCTTGACCATCGAGCAGAACGCCCTGACCAGCTTCAAGAGCCGGACGACCCTGGTCCCCGCATTCGCCAACACAATCGGCCCCGGCCTCTTTCTCCAGGCCGACCGGATCATCGGCGGCGCCGACGGCATCCTCGGCCGGGGGATGCAGTGGCAAGGGACCAGCCTCTGGATGACCCTCCGCTACGGCCCCGACCCCTGGGTCCCCAGCTCGTTCATGCCCACCCTCCCCGGCCGCCTCTTCTACCACAAAGACCTCGCCGGCCCCCTGGCCCCTGAGATGAACTGAAAGCCAACTAAAGCCCCCTATTCCCAGTGGATCGCGACCGGGACAAATCCCGGTCGTGGCCACTCCTTCACCTGCCAAAATAGCATAGAGTCGAGGTGTGGCGCAGTGGCTGATGCTCCGTTTCCACACCCCGATCATCGAACCGGACGGGCCTATCTCAGGCATCCGGCTCTCGGACTCAACGCGCACGCAAACTTGCGTGAAACAACGCCGGAAATCGTCCCGACCTCATGGGAGGTTTTAGACTGTCGTCACTCTCCCGGCCTTCAGCTTGGCAATGTGAGGTTGAGAACTCAGGCCCCTTCGCTCCACGGGCGTTACCCCGCTTCCTCGCTACGACGAGCCTGTCCGCTACCCTGAAACGGCCCGGTCTCGTCCCTCGCGGGGGTCTGGTTAACGGTCACACGCCCTCACCGTGGGGGCTTCCCGTGTTGCGCTGGATCTCGGT
>JBDTIR010000063.1:0-2647 GCA_039936275.1 Isosphaeraceae bacterium
CGTGGTCCGTGACCTGCGCCTGGCAGCCGATTCGTTCGCCGAGCGGCACCATTTCAACCGCCCCGCTCTGGTCGGTCCGCCGGTCTTGCTGGCCGACGGATTCACCAGCATTGAACTCGACGGCCGCCGCCTGGCGATCGTCGGCATGCTCTTGATCGGCCTGGTCACGTTGACGATGACCTGGAGCCTCTGGTGGTCGGTGGTGCCGATCCTTGCCGGATGGGTCGTCTGGCTGGCGGCCGAGGCGATCATGGCGAGCCTTGGCTTGCGGCTCTCGCTCTCGGGTGGCCCCTTGGTGGCGCAAATCATCGTGCTGACGATGCCGGCCGCCAGCCATCTGGCCAGCCACTTCCGCGATGAGCTGCGCGGTTCGGCCGACCGGCTGCACGCCGCCAAGCACACGCTGCGGGTCGTCTCGGCGCCGATCCTCTGGTGCGCCGTGACCGGGGCGATCGGCTACGGGGCCTTGGTGACGAGCAACGTCGTCCCGATTCGCCAGTTCGGCCTGATCTTGGGGGTCTGCACCCTGACGGCGGCCGTCCTGACGATGCTGATCTCTCCGGTAGCGATGAAACCTCCGTTCCGCATGGAAATCACCGTGCGCCCGGGTTCAACCTCGAAAATCTCCACCGTACTCAACTGGATCACAGAGTGGGTCGAGAGACACCCCTTGCCTATCGTGGTGGGCGCCTTGGCCATCGCCTTGCCCTTGACGCTGGGCATGCTTCGCCTTGATTATGAATCCAATTACATCAACGCATTCAAACCCGATTCCCGGATCGTTCAGGATTATCGCGCTATTGAAACGCGGCTCGGCGGGATCGGGGTCGTCTCCCTGGTCGTCCCTTCGGGGCAGGAGATCACGCCGGAGACGATTCGCACCTATGAACGCCTTGACGACCAGATCCTTGACCTTCGTCAAGCAGACGGCAAGCGCGCGGTGTCGCACGTGCTTTCGTTGGCGACGGTCCTCGACCCTGAAGGGCTGCTGGCCGCCTTACCGCCCGACCAGTTCGCCGATGCCTTGGCGGCGAAGCTTGAGTTGATCAAGCTCTCTCCTCAAAGCGACTTACTGGGCAACTTCTGGAACCCCGAAGGCGGCTGGGCTCGGCTCATGATGCGGGTCTCGGAACGGCAACCCGCGCCGGTCAAGGAGGCGACGTTCGCCGGGGGGCTCGGCCTGGTCCGCTCTCAGGCATACTTCGGCCCGCGTTCCTACCTGACCGGCCTGTCGTTCCTTTTGACCCAGACGACCAAGGGGGTAATGGCGACCTCGTGGACTACCTTCCTCTGGACGGCCGCGAGCATTCTCTTGATGCTGGCGATCGCCTTTGGCGGCCCGAAGCTGGCCTCATTGGCGCTCTTGCCAACGCTTCTGGCCGTCGGCCTAGTTTTGGGGCTCTCCGGCTGGTTGGGCGTCAAGCTCGACATCGCCACGGCCTTGGTCGCCAGCGTGGCGCTTGGGCTTTCGGTGGACGATACGTTCCATTGCTTGCTTCAGTTCCGCCGCTTGCGCCGGGAGTTGCCGTTTCGCGAGGCGCTCCTGGCCAGTTACGCCGTATCCGGGCCTGGCGTCTTGCTGTCGAGCCTGGCCGTGGCCCTTGGGTTCGCGGTGCTCCGGTTCAGCGAGTTCGTCCCTTTCTCCAACTTCGGCGCGATGGTTGGCGTCGCCACTCTGGGCAGTTCCTTGGGGAACCTGATACTTCTGCCCGCCTGCCTGACGCTTGGGCACCGCTGGAGCGAACGACTTGCCAGCAAAGCCCCTTCGCCCTTGGAAGTCGAGTCGCCTTTGAGCGCCGAGTGAGCTGGATCGAAGGCGAAGGCGGAGCCAACGATCGCCGAGCGCCGGCGACGGCCTCGGTTCGTCTTCGACAAACTCGGGCCTGGCTTCCGGGCCTCCGGGGCCTTATCCTTTGGGGACGTCCCCCCGTTTTCGGTTGCCATCTCAGACCTTTTGGCGGCCGGTTCCTGCTTCCATTAAGAATTTCGAGGAGGTTCGAGCTAATGCGACGAAGAATGATTGGACCACGCTCATTAACGGTCTCCGCACTCTGCGGCGGCTTGCTACTCTTGATCGGTGGCTCGACCCTCCAGGCCCGAGACGACGCCAAGGCCGAGGCGAAGACCGAGCATCTGTTCCGCGCCGGCGCGGCGTTGAGCAACATCACTCCGCCGCTTGGCTCACCGATCGTGGGCAATTTCGTCACGCCCCCGGCAACTCATATTCACGACGACCTGCACGCCCGCTGCCTGGTACTTGACGACGGTAAGACCCGCCTGGCGTTCGCCATCTGCGACAACGTGGGCATCCCTCGCGAGGTCTTCGACGCCGCGAAAAAAATGATCAAGGATGAGACGGGCTTGCCCGAATCCAACGTGATCCTCGCGGCCAACCACACTCACTCGGCCACGTCCGCCCGTAGTCCGAACTCGATGAATCCCGAGTCTGAGTTGTCCGACTACCAGAAATTCCTCGCTCGCCGGATCGCCGACGGGATCCATTGCGCCATCAATAACCTGGAGCCGGCCCAGATCGCCTGGGGATCGGCCGACGTGCCCGACCAGGTCTTCAACCGCCGCTGGCTGATGAAACCAGGCACGCCGTTGCCGAACCCTCAAGGCGGGCAAGACAAGGCGAAAATGAACC
>JBDTIR010000064.1:0-3841 GCA_039936275.1 Isosphaeraceae bacterium
CAGGCCAGTGTAATCGTCGAGGTCAGCTCTCCGGGATCGATCCGCACGGCGGTCTGGCTGTCGCCGCCGATCCGTAAGGCCAGGGCCGACGGACTGTCCGGGTCAATCGCGGGCGACCAGGGAGACAGGGCCAAAGTAGTCGCCCGGGCGGCGACCCCCTCAACCTGAAGCTCTGAGCGGCCGATCAGCGCACCAGACTCCCAACGAACCTCGTGCCGGGCGCGCAGCAGGCGAGGTTCTCGGCGAAGAGTCAGGCGCTCGGCCCCTTCCTCGGCCGATCGGACCAGGGCCTCGAACTCGTCCAGAGGCATTCCGACCAGCTCAGACTCGGCCGGGAACCAGGCCCGGACCTTCGCCGAAGGAACCCGAACCCGCTTGACCTCGGGGGGACCGGCGCCAAGAACCATCAAGGCGACGGCGGCCAGCAGCACGAGGGCAGGCCTGCGGCAAAACCAGGGATAGAAGGCGGAGCCGCTCAAGGGGTTCCGGTTAGCCTTGATCCTCACGCTCGACGCTCCACGCCCTCCGCCTTGGCGGGTAACGATTGATGGTCCACCGTGGTCCCCGGGCGAGGCCTGATCACGGTCGATTCCTCCGGGTCGGACCCAAGCAAGATCTGCCTGGACGAGCCAGGCAATCCCGAGCCGCCCAGACCGCTCGGTTCCAGACGGAGCGGGCCGCCAAGGCGACGCCCCTCGACCAGGCGCTGCGTCACTGCGGCCAGCACGACCAAGGCCACGCCCACCACCGACGATTGGACCGCCAGAAGCGTCACGCTCGGCTCGACCGCGACGGCCACCGCCAGAATCAGGCCCAGGGCGGTCAGGCGGACCAAGCGGCCTGGCGGTCGGTAGATCAGGAGCACCACGCCCAGGCCGAGAACCAGGCCCGAGTAGATCGCCACCAAGCCGGCCCTTGAAGCGACGGTCGGCTGGATCAAGGGCGGGTTGCCCGGCCGTCCGAAGAGGTATCGCGACGAGTCCCCGCGCGGATCGCCAGGCGCGTCGGCAGCCAATGACGACGCCAGAGGGCCTGGCAAGATCCAGGCGGCCAGGGCCTGCGGGTCTCGATTGGGCCGGCGCTTCCAGACGTAAGCCGCCCACCGCCAGTCGTTCTCGTCGGTCCAGCCGTCGGGGGTGCCCACGATCGCCCGGTTCCAGGGGACGCGCGCTTCCCAGAAGGTTTGCTGAACGACCCCGCCTTCCAGGAGCCCGGGCGGCCCCCAGCCTCGCTCCGCCCGGGCGGCCGGCATGGTGTAATCAAGCTGGACGACCGCCACGCCGGGCGCTGACGAGGCCGGAAACGTGATCCGATAGCCTCCTGGTTCCGCGCGACGCTCGACGACCGTCGCCGGGTCGTTGTTCACCATGGCGGCGGCCAGGTCGGCCCCGGCGGGCAGGGCTACGTCGAAGCTCTGGCCGTGGGTCTCCACCCGGTAAGTGGCTGAGGCGATCAGGCCCCCTTCAGGGGTCTGATAGGTCCGGAGCCAGAGCCTTGTGGCGACCAGAGTCGGCAAGGGCGCCAGGGCCAGGGCCTTGGCGAGCACCACCGCTGGCCGTTTGCCCGCCTCGGGACTCGCCAGCAAGGTCAACCGCAAGGGGAGACCGCCCGCGCCCACACTTACCCCGACTCCCGAAGCGGTCGGCCCGTCCCGCTCGGAGGTTGCGGTCCAACCGTGTCCAGACTCGTCCGAGACCTGCACCGCATCATTAGCGTACACCTGAACCCTGATCCCCTGCGCCTCGCCCTCCACCGGCCTGATGTAGGGGATTTCCAGCCGGCGCGCCTGGTCGGCGGCCAGACCTGGCTCCAGGAAGAGTCGGTAGCGGAACCGCAACGGCACGGCGTCGGTCGCCTCTCGACTCAGGACAAGGCGATAGCGAAGGTCGCCGTCCGCCTCGACGCCCAGAAGTTCCCGACTCGACACCTCGTCCCCTTCCAGGTCCCAACGCCCCTCGATCGATCGGGGCACGACCACCTCGACCCGGTTCAGCGCGCCGTGACGGACCTGGAGCGTGGTTTCTTGCCGGACGTCGAGAGTTCGGCGATCGAGTTGCGCTGAGAGCAGGGTCTGGTGACGGATGCTCTGGGGGAAGACGGAGACCGTCACCGGCAGCGTGGCGGGGGTGCCGTCGTACCGCAGCCAGAGGCTTGGCGTCGATGGAGCCGAGCCTTGATCGAGCACGCGCGGCCAGTCGTTCAAGGAATCGGGACCGCTCGGCGTGAATCCGGCTCCCATGCCCCGGTCTCGCCCTTGCTCAGACAGATCGGCCACGATGTTGCGCGCGGCGACGACGGCCAGCTTGCCCCCCCTCGATGTCGCCCCAAGGGGCTGGAACAAGGCCAGGGCCGCAGCGCCGTCGGCGTCGAGATTCTGGCGAGCGACCAGACGGATCCGGAAGTCGCCGTCGTCCCTGGCCCGAGGAGTCAGGCGCAGGGTCAAGACGCGAGCGGTCTGCTCGGGATCGCCAATCACTTCGGGCCGCTCATGGAGTGATTCAACCACGGTATCGGGGCCGACCGATTCCAGTTCCAGCCCGTCCGGCAAACGTACCTGGACGTCAAAGACCCGTCCACGACTCACCAGGTAGTCAAGCCAGGCCACGCTCTGGGCCCGACCTGGTTCGAGCCAGAGCGTCGCCCTGGACTCGACACGGATCCAAGGGGGAGACGGATCAACCCGCAAGGTCAAGCCGAACGGCTGCTCGAAGAACTGGTACGCCAGGACGGTCCTCGGTCGCGCCCGCAAGTCGGGCGGCAGGTCTGACTTGGGGTCGATCGGACGCAGGCCTCGGCCGGCTGTGCCACGGACCCAGAGATCACTGCTGGCGGCGACCGCCACCACGCCGGACTGTGCCACGGCGTCGGCCATCGAGAGGCCGCGGAGTTCGACCGGCTCGCCCCCGTCAGGCAAAGAGCGTCGCGTGGTCACGATCAAGCCCCGCGCGGTGCCTGGCCGCAAGGGCTCAACCAAGGGGATCGTCAAGACGCCGAGGTCTCCATCCCTGAGCCCGTCCAGAGGCACGGCCCGACCGCTCAATTCGACCGAGAGAATCTCCTCGGCCGGATCGAGCGCCATGCGCAAGGCGTCGGCGGCGCCTCGATCCGAACGGATCGACCAGGAGGAGACTGTTTTGAGCGAACCGTGCTCAACGTCCACCGCGATCGCCCCTTGCGCGACCAGCATCAACGGCCCCTGGCTTCCCCGGGCTTCTTGGACCCGCCAGGTCAGGTCGAGCCGCCGCCTGGGCGACAGGTTGGCCCGCAGCCTGGTTCGCGTTTGGTCCTCGATCGCCCGGGCCTCGACCGGGTCCTTGCCGCCAAGCAGGGGGTCCATCGCCCCGGCGGGCACCTCAAGCGCCAGTCGGGTCGAGGCCGCCTCCGGAATCGCGACCTCCAGGCGTCTGCCCTCATTCGTGGCTTTCACCGGTGCCAGCAAGGCCACCCGGACCCGGTGGACTCCCTTCCCGGCCAGTTCCACCTGCCAGCCGCCGTCCTTGCCCACCCGGCAAGGCAGGTCGTCTTCCGCCTCCGTCACCCCGCTAAGCGTCAGGCCGTCCATCCGCAAAGGCACCCACTGGGGATCGGTCCCCTGGACCGCGACCCGGAACTCGATGGCCAGATAGGCCAGGTTCTCGCGGACCTCCCCGTCCACGGCAACGGCCTCAACCACCGGCGCGGTGAGCGTTTCGTCGACGGCCGGGCCGCGCTCAGGCACGGCGTCCACCCCTCGTTTCAGGACGAAATCAGGTCGGCCCAGCCGCTCCAAGAGCGCGTCGAGGTCGGTCGGCTCATCCAGAAAGAGGTAGACCGGCGGCTCCGGGCGCGGTTCGGGCCCTTC
>JBDTIR010000065.1:0-1905 GCA_039936275.1 Isosphaeraceae bacterium
CCTGCGTACTGCCCGAGAACCACTTCGCCGCCCCTCGGAAAATCTTCAAACCGCCCAGGGTCACGATGAACGGCACTACCCCCAAGCCGGTAATCAAGGCCCCGGTTCCAAACCCGCAGACCCCGCCGACGCCGATCCCGAACAGGATCGCCAACGGTAACGCCAGGTGGTAATCACGCACCGCCAGGGCCACGGCCACCGTCACCAGGGCCACCACCGAGCCGACCGACAGGTCAATCCCCCCGGCGATCATGACGACCGTCATCCCAAGGGCCGCCGCGCCCACAACCACCGACTGCACGGCGATCATCTGCCAGTTGTCAATCGTCAGGAACCGGCCCGACTCCCCGGTCAAGGCCGCGAACAAAAGGCTGATCGCCACCAACCCCAGGAACGGCCCGAACACGGTCCAAATCCAGCCCAAGGTTCCCCGCCAAGCGATCGGCCGCGCCATCCGCAACGCCCCTCGGTTTCACTGGCCCGTCGTCTTCGCCAACGGTCCCGATTCTAACCCGGATTCCCCCGCGACAATACAACAGGACCAACGATTCTCTAAATTCACAACCACGATCATCACCAAGGATCAACTCTTGATCCTTGCCGATTTGCGCAGGCCCATAAGACCTGGTCTTCGGCGAGATCAAAGCGCGATCGGACCTGGCGAGCCAGGTCGAATCTGGAACGGTCATCGGCCTCGGTGAATCCATAGAGGGTCGGTCCCCAGGAACTCTGGCCGACGCCGTGGAGGCCGGCGTCACGCAGGAAGGAGACGACCGCCTCGGACTCGGAACGAGCGTAGAGACCGCCTTGCGCGGTCGAGAAACAGAGGCCGACGTGGTCTTGAAGTTCGCTCAGGGCCGCGCCGAATGAGGCGATGTCGTGCTCGAGAACCGCAGGCAAGAGGCCAAGCAAGACCAGGCGACAGAGGCGATCGGTCAGGGCGTCGGGCACGGCGGACAAGCTGGCGAAGGCGCGGACCTCGTCGGGGCCGTGCAGGCTGGGATCATTGGCGGGCACAACGATCAGGGCGTGCCAGTCGGCCGGAAACTCAAGCCGGGTAAGCAAGGGTGGAACCCCTTGCGGACCTCGACGACCCCCATCAACAATCAAGCCGCCGTGAATAAACCCATGCAGGCCGATCCCTGAGCGAAGCCCACGCCCGGTGAGTCCGGCCAGGGTAACGACCGGTGGATCGGCCAGGCCCGCCAGGCTGCACATGGTCTTCGCCAACGCCAGGCCAAGCTGCGTGCCGACGCCCAGGCCGACGTGTTCGGGCGGTGCGTGATCAATCTGGAACCTGATGGCGGGAACCTCCAGGCCCATCTGCTTCAGGCCGAGGGCAACCCGTTCGGCGATCCGGAGCGTGCGCTCTGCCAAGGGGCCTTCGGCGTGCCAACGGTCGGCAACCTGCGCAGTCAAGTTGATGCCGGGTTGATCGATCATCAGGCCCACCCCGCCAAACTGGCGGGGGGCATCGGGGCCCAGGGCGAGCAGACCGAAGTGCAGCCGGCTCGGCGTATTGATGCGGAGTCCGGTCATGCGTCGGATGCGTCCAGTTCCAAACCTTGAGCGCGGGCGGCGGCTTGTACATGCTCGAAGAGCAAAGCGAAGGCGGCGTGTTCGGCTTCGCCGCCGGTTTTCTCGACCAAAACGTTCAATTTGCGATACTCGGCCAGGATGTCCGGAATCGGCAAGAACGCCGTCCGGGTCGCCAGGATCGCGGCCTCGACCACCGCATGCTTGGCGCGGTTGAGCCCGAAGAAGTCGCGAAGCCGGCCCGAGGCCACGGTCTCCGCCTGGATTGTGGTCCGGTCGTCCTGGTCGTCAAGGTCATTGATTCGGAATTCATAATAACGGCATGCACCTGTCAAGACCCTGCCCCGGACGATCGACGCCGCCCGGGTC
>JBDTIR010000066.1:0-4537 GCA_039936275.1 Isosphaeraceae bacterium
GCGATTGGCTCGCTGCCGGTGGCCAGGAGAATGTGCTTGGCGTCGAGAAGGGTCTCGGAGCCGTCGCCGCCGTTGACGACGACCGAGGTCAGGGAGGTCAGGCGGCCGACCCCTTGATAGGCGGTGATCTTGTTCTTGCGGAACAAGAAGGCGACGCCGTCGGTCAAGTCCTTGACCACCTGGTCCTTGCGGGCCAGCATTGCTCCCAGATCGAGGCCGATCTGATCGAGGCGAATGCCATGCTTGGCGAACTTCGATTGCGCCAGATGGTACAGCTCGGAGGAGTCAAGCAGGGCCTTGCTGGGGATGCAGCCGATGTTCAGGCAGGTTCCTCCCAGCGACGCTCGCTTCTCGACGCAGGCGACCTTCATCCCCAGTTGCGCGGCCCGGATTGCGGCGACGTAGCCGCCAGGCCCGGCGCCGACCACCACCAAGTCGTAACGATCCGCCACCAGAGACTCCTTGACGTTGATTTGAGAGGGGAGAACAGACGGATCGCCGCGGAAAAACGCAGAGAGTGCTGACAGAATCGGAGAGAAAATCAACTCATTAACCACCGATGAACATAAATTAACCTGGATCACATGGCAAATTACTATGAGTCGTTCCGCGTTGTTCTCCGGGTTTTTCTCTGGTTTCGGCGGGAACCGCTGGTGCTCTGTTTAGATATCCAGCATCAAGCGTTCCGGGTTCTCGACGCCTTCCTTGAGCTTGACCAGGAAGTTGACCGCCTCGCGGCCGTCGACCATGCGGTGGTCGTAGGAGAGGGCGAGGTACATCATCGGTCGGATCACGACCTGATCGTTGATGGCGACCGGGCGTTTCTGGATCGTGTGCATGCCGAGGATGCCGCTCTGGGGCGGGTTGAGAATCGGGGTCGAGAGCAATGAGCCGAAGATGCCGCCGTTGGTGATGGTGAAGGTGCCGCCTTGCAGGTCGGCGACGGTGATCGCGTTGTCTCGCGACCGCTTGGCGAAGTCGGCGATCCCTTTCTCGATTGCGACGAAGCTGAGTTGGTCGGCGTTGCGGAGCACGGGGACCATCAAGCCGCGCTCGGTGCTGACGGCCACGCCGATATCAAAATAGTTATTGAAGACAAGTTCATTGCCGTCGACCCGTCCGTTGACCGCCGGGAACGCTTTCAAGGCGGCGACGGCGGCGCGGACGAAGAAGGACATGAAGCCGAGGTTGATGCCGTGCTTCTTGTTAAACGGCTCTTTATATTTGGTCCGCAGGTCCATGACGCGGGACATGTCGGCTTCGTTGAAGGTGGTGAGGATCGCGGCGGTGTGCTGGACCTCGACGAGCCGTTGGGCGATTTTCTGGCGGATTCCGGTCATCCGCTTGCGGGTCTCGCGGTCGCCGGTTTGGCCGAGGGCGGGGCTGGTCCTCGGGGACATCGGCGGCTCGGGGGCGGTGGTTGCCAGGGTGGCGGCGGCGACGTTGGCGGGTCGCGTCGGCGCGGGCTCGGCCAGGTGGGACAGGACGTCCCCTTTGGTCACCCGGCCGCCTTTGCCGGTGCCTTCGACCTTGGAGAGTTCGACCTGTTCCTCGGCGGCGATCCGGCGGACCGCGGGGGAAGGGGCGTGCTGGTTGCCATCGGAGGCGGGTGGATCGGCCCGACGCCCGTCGGCGCTGGACCGCTCTGGCGGAGCGGCCGGTTTGGCTGGGGTCGAGGTCGGGGCTGAAGGGGCGGCGGCTGGCGAACCGGCCGGGTCAAGCGTGCCGATCTCGGCGCCGATTGCGACAGTGTCCCCTTCCCGGGCGCTGATGGTAAGCACGCCGTCGGACGGAGCGGGAACGACGTTGCTCGCTTTGTCGGTCTCGAGCTCATAGAGCGGTTCACCCGCCTTGACGGCCGACCCGTCGGGCTTCAGCCAGCGCGACAGGATGCCCTCGGTGATCGATTCGCCGACGCCGGGAACTGTGATCGAGACATTGGCCATCGGATTGATCCGCTCGTTCGGTTCGGGGAAGGGGGGCGTTCCATTGACAATCATCGGGACTCGGGCAGACTCGGAGAACTCGCTTGAAAATTGAGGGTGATCTCTCGTTTTTAAATGCAACGCACTTGAAAACGAGAGATCACTAATTATTCTGAATCTCGCATCGATCGCGACAAGCGTATCCTTTGGTTTACTCCTTGGCCGTCAAGGCGACGGTGGACCGTTGGGCCGCCGAGGAGACGAGGTGGGGGGCCGGGGAGCCGATGGCGGCCTCGACGAGTTCGGCCTGCTCGCGCTCGTGGATCGACTTGGTGCCGGTGGCGGGACTGGCGCTGGCGTCTCGGCCGATGTAGTCGAAGTGGATGCCAAGCATCAGGTCGTTGAGCCTGGGGGCGACGAACGACCATCCGCCCATGTTCTGCGACTCTTCTTGCGCCCAGATCCATTCGCGGGCCGCGTGGTAGCGGCCCAGGGCGGCTTTCAGGGCGTCGGCGGGCCAGGGGTAGAATTGCTCCAGGCGGATCAGGGCGACGTCCCGCTCCTGGCCGGCCGCCTTGCGGCGCTTGAGCAGGTCGTAGTAGACCTTGCCGCTACAGAGGACGACCCGGCGCACTCGTTCCGGATCGACTGTATCGTCAATGACCTCCTGGAAGCGGCCCCGGGCCATGTCGTCGAGGGTCGAGGCGGCTTCGGGTAATCGCAGGAGGCTTTTGGGGGTCATCAGGATCAGGGGTTTGCGGAAGTCGCGCCGGACCTGGCGACGGAGCACATGGAAGTATTGCGCGGGGGTCGACGGGTTGGCGACCTGGATATTGTCTTCGGCGCAGGCCTGGAGGAACCGTTCCAGGCGGGCGCTGGAGTGCTCCGGGCCTTGCCCTTCGTAACCGTGTGGCAAGAGCAAGACCAGGCCGCTGGAGCGGTTCCACTTGCTTTCGGCCGAGGTGAGGAACTGGTCAATGATGACCTGAGCGCCGTTGGCGAAGTCGCCAAACTGAGCTTCCCACATGATGAGCATGTGGGGTTCGTCAAGCGAGTAGCCGTAGTCGAAGCCCAGGACGGCCGCTTCGGAGAGCAGGCTGTCATAGGCGCAGAGTTCGGCCTGGGGGCCGCCGAGGTGGTTCAAGGGGGTGTAGCGTTCGTCGGTCTCGAAATCGACCAGGACGGCGTGCCGCTGGCTGAAGGTGCCTCGTCGGCTGTCTTGACCGCTGAGCCGCACCGGAGTGCCTTCGAGCAAGAGCGAGCCGATGGCCAGGGCTTCGGCGTAAGACCATTCGATCGGTCCGCCAGCCTCGGCCGCCTTGACCCGCGCGTTCAAAATCCGATCGAGTTTCGGGTTGCGATGAAATCCCTCGGGGACTTCAGCGAGGGCCCTGGCCATTTGCTTGAGGGTCTCGACCGGCACGGCGGTCTCGACCGGTTCAAACGAGTGGTTTGAGGTCAGGCCCTTCCAGGCCCCCTGGAAGCCTCTCATCGATGGCAAAGGTTCGACCTTGCTGGTGTGAACCTCCTCATAGACCGCCTGCATCTTCTCCTTGAAGGTCTCGGCGATGGTATCAGCCTCATCGACCGAGAGCTCGCCGCTCATGATCAGGTTCTCAGTATAGATCTCCTTGATGGTGGGGCGATCGTGGATCTTCTTGTACATCAAGGGTTGGGTGAAGGCGGGTTCGTCCCCTTCGTTGTGGCCGTGGCGGCGATAGCAGACCATGTCGATGACGACGTCCTGGCCGAAGGTCTCGCGGAAGTCGAGCGCCAGTTCAGCGACGTAGACGACGGCCTCGGGGTCTTCGCCGTTGACGTGGAAGATCGGGACCTCGATCATCTTGGCCACGTCGGTGCAGTAGCGGGTGGATCGGCCGTCGATCGGGGCGGTAGTGAAGCCGATCTGGTTGTTGACGACGATGTGGACCGTGCCGCCGGTCTTGTAGCCAGGCAGTTGCGACAGGTTGAGCGTCTCGGCCACCAAGCCTTGGCCGGCGAACGCGGCGTCGCCGTGGATCAGGATCGGCACGCCGAGCTTGCGGTCGCGGTCCTTGAACCGGCGCTGCTTGGCGCGGACGCGCCCCTCCACCACCGGGTCGACCGCCTCCAGGTGGCTCGGGTTGGGGGTCAGCGACAGGTGGATCGTGTGCTTGTCGGTCGTGACGTGGTCGGCCGAGAAGCCGAGGTGGTATTTCACGTCGCCGTCGCCGCCAACGGTCTCGGGCAGGTTCTCCTCGAACTCGGCGAAGATCATCCCGTAGGGCTTGTTCAGGATGTTCGCCAGGACGTTGAGCCGACCCCGGTGCGGCATCCCCATCACGATCTCGCGGACGCCGAACTTCGAGGTGCGCTCGAGGATCGCGTCGAGGAGCGGGATCAGCATCTCGCCGCCTTCGAGCGAGAACCGCTTCTGGCCGACGTAATGGGTGTGCAGGAATGTCTCGAAGAGCTCCGCGGCGTTGAGCTTCAGGATGATCCGGCGCTTTTGCCTGAGCTCGAACTGGGGGCGGTTGCGGTTCGGTTCCATGCGTTCTTGTAGCCAGCGGCGGACGCGCGGGTTCTGGATGTGCATGTACTCGACGCCCACGCTGCGGCAGTACGTCTCGCGC
>JBDTIR010000067.1:0-3937 GCA_039936275.1 Isosphaeraceae bacterium
GGGCCTGAGCGGCTACATTGGGGCGGATTCTTCGCCCGGGAGGCGCGCTCCGGGCTGGCCTCCGTCTCAAATGAGGATGGCATGAGCGACGAGGGGCCACGTCCGCCGTATTTCCTGGGAATCGACCTGGGCGGCACGAATATCAAAAGCGGCGTGGTGGACGACGACGGGCGGCCGTTCCCGTCGGTCAGTCTGCCCACCCTGGCGAATCGCGGCCCCGAGGCAGGGCTGGCGACCTTGGCCGAAGCCGGGCGACGAGCGGTCCAGGCCAGCGGGCTTGCTTGGTCTCAGATTGAAGGCGTCGGACTGGGCTCGCCAGGGACGATGGACATCAACGCCGGGATGCTCCTGGAGCCACCTAATTTGCCTGGGTGGAACAGTTTACCCATCCGCGACCTGCTGAGTAAAGCGCTCGGCAAGCCCGCGATCCTTCAGAATGACGCCAACGCGGCGGCTTACGGCGAGTACTGGGCAGGCGCGGGGCGAGGGACCAAGAGCCTGGGCCTGTTTACCCTGGGGACCGGGGTCGGCTGCGGGATCATCGACCACGGCCGGATCATTCAAGGGCGGCACAGCCACGCGGCCGAGTGCGGGCATATGATCATCGAGATGGAGAACGGCCGGCTCTGCCCTTGCGGACAGTTAGGGCACCTGGAAGCCTATGCATCGGCCACGTCTCTGGTCAAACGGGCGGTTGAAGCCCTCCAACGCGGCGAGACTTCGACCCTCCGCCAACTTCTGGACGACAGCCAATTGACCGCCCGCGACATCGACCAGGCGGCCAACGACGGAGACCCGCTCGCCCGCCGCTTGATGCGAGAAACCGCGCATTACCTGGCCGTGGGCGCTGTCAACTTGATGCACACGATCGACCCGGACATCATCCTGTTCGCCGGCGGCATGATCGCGGCAGGCCAGGAGTTTCTCGACGCGATCCGGGCCGACGTCCGGACGATGGCCTTTCCGGTCTGCGCCGCGAACACCCGGATTGAGTTCGCCGGGCTCGGCGGCGACGCCGGATTCATCGGCGCGGCCGGTTGCGCCCGATTGGCCTTCCGCCCTGGCTGACCGGCGCGTCATGATTGATTGTTGCCCCATTCTTCCCTGGCGGTTGCCCACCGGCCTCGTGCGTTTTGAGGAACATTCCTCCGATCGCCACCGTAGAATTCTCCAAAAAGACCTCGCGTCTCTATCCGGCAAGGGCCCCTCTTTCCCCTTTGGATTCCTCAATGGCCTGCGATCCGAACTATATCCGCAACTTCTCGATCGTCGCCCATATTGACCACGGCAAGAGCACCCTGGCCGATCAACTCTTGCTCCAGTCCGGGGCGATCACGCTCCGCGAGTTCCGCGAGCAATTGCTTGACGACATGGACCTGGAGCGCGAGCGTGGGATCACCATCAAGGCCAGAGCCGTGGCGATCAACTACACGCTCGACGGCCAGGTCTATGAACTGAACCTGATCGACACCCCCGGCCACGTCGATTTCCATTACGAGGTCTCGCGCAGCCTGGCCGCCTGCGAAGGAGCGATTCTCTTGGTCGACGCTTCGCAAGGCGTGCAGGCGCAGACGGTGGCCAACGCCTACGCCGCGATCAATGCCAACCTGGTGATCGTGCCGGCCCTGAACAAGATCGACATGCAGGCGGCGCGGCCCGAAGAGATCAAGGACGAGATCGAGCAAACCCTGGGAATCGACCGCGTTGAGGTCCTGGCCGTCAGCGGCAAGACCGGCATCGGCGTGCCTGAGTTGTTTCGCGAGCTGATCGCCCGCATCCCCGCCCCATCGGGGAAAGTCCACGCTCCCTTGCGCGCCTTGATCTTTGACTCGAAGTTCAACGACTATCAAGGGGTCGTCGTCTACGTCCGCGTGGTGGACGGCACGATCAAGGTCGGCCAGAAGATCCGCTTGATGGCTGGCGAGTCCGAGCACGAGGTCATGGCCCTGGGCCGGTTCCGGCCCAGAGAGACTGCTTGCGACGAGCTTTCGGTTGGTCAGGTCGGTTACGTCGTGGCCAACATCAAGCAGCTCAGCGATGTGCGGATCGGCGACACGATCACCGACGTCCGCGCCTCGGCCCTGCAACCCTTACCAGGCTATCAGGAGCCGAGCCAGGTCGTCTTCTGCGGCCTCTTTCCGGCGACGCATAACCAGTTCGAAGACTTGCGCACCGCCTTGCAGAAGCTGTCGCTCAACGACGCCAGTTTTACCTTCGAGCCCGAAACCTCTGACGCCCTCGGCTTCGGGTTTCGTTGCGGGTTCCTGGGCATGCTCCACATGGAAATCGTCCAGCAACGCCTGGAACGCGAGAGCAACCTCTTCTTGGTGCAAACCGCGCCCAACGTCACGTATGAGATCGTGACTAAGAAGGGCGAAACCTTGCGGATCGCCAACCCGACCCGCATCCCCGACGCCGGTGAGATCGAGGAGTTTCGCGAGCCCGTGGCGCGGGTGAACTTCATCATCCCGTCTGAGCATATCGGCACCCTCATGCAGATGTGCGAGGAACGCCGGGGCACGTACCTCAAAACTGACTACATCACAACCTCTCGTGCTATCTTGACTTACGAACTTCCGCTGGCCGAAATGATCTACGACCTGTATGATAAGTTGAAGAGCGCCACTCGTGGCTACGGCACGATGGACTACGAGGTCATCGGCTACCGAGACAGCGACCTCGTTCGGCTCGACATTCTCGTGGCCGGAGAGAAAGTAGACGCCCTCTCGATCGTGGCCCACCGTGAACACTCGTACCGTCGTGGTCAACGCCTGGTCAAGAAGCTCAAAGGGGAAATCGACCGTCATCAATTTGAGGTGGCCATCCAGGCAGCCATCGGCAGCAAGGTCATCGCCCGTGAGACGATCGCCGCGCTACGCAAAAACGTGACGGCCAAATGCTACGGCGGCGACATCTCTCGCAAGCGCAAGCTCCTTGAAAAGCAGAAGGAAGGCAAGAAGCGGATGAAGCAGGTCGGCAATGTGGAAATCTCTCAAGAGGCGTTCCTGTCGGTGCTTGACGATAGCGACGGTTGACCCATTGGCTTGAGGCGCCCAGTGCATGCCAAGCGACCTGTTCGGCGGGGTCAGTGAGCAGGAGAAGGCCGGCAAGCACCGGCTCGAAGACGCCAAGGCCTTGTTCGACGTCGGCCGATGGCGAGGATCGATGTATCTGGCCGGCTATGCGGTCGAGTGCATGTTAGAAGACAAAACTCATGAAAAAGTATAGCTGTTACAATTTGCGAGGCCTTGAGGCCGAATTACGTAACCGGAGCATTTTGACTTCGGGAGCGACCATTTTCACCCATCAGTTGGAAGTCCTGCTCGGGTTGACCGGAGCCGCTGAGCGAATTAAGACAAACGCGAGTCTTTGGCGTCATTTTTTGATGGTCAACCAATGGGTCCCGGGCTGGCGGTATTCGGCCGATCTGTCCAATCAGGCCGACTCCCGAACGTTTCTCGACGCGGTCGGTCAGGTCATCCATTGGATCGAGGTCAATATTTGAAAAGGACGCGGTCATGGCTGATGCGACTCTCAAGCGAAAAATCCGTGATTTGTTACGAACCGGCTACTTCAAAGATGAAGATGATTATGTTTATGTAACCGATGGGGACTGGGATGATTATATCCATATTTTAGTTGTCAGCCCAAAATTTGTGGATCAGCACATGGGGGAAAAAAGTGATTTGATCTGGTCCGAACTGGTCGGTGGTCTGCCGCCGGAAGAGTGGGGCAAGGTGACGCTTTCGATCGGCGTCAGTCCGGAAGAACTCATGGTTCTTTGATAGGGCGTTCCTCGCCTGGGCGAGTGCGTTCATCTCGGGGGAATGATCGTGGAACCGGGCCTCAAGGGATCGCCTGACTCATCCGAGGTCACGCCTTCAGAGGGCGTGTCGGGGACGTCGGTTCCTCGACCGCTGGGGTCGGTCCCCCGGGC
>JBDTIR010000068.1:0-12577 GCA_039936275.1 Isosphaeraceae bacterium
TTTGCCTTTGTCGGCGGCGCGGGCCAGGGCGGCGATGATCGGGTTGGCGTCGGCGGTGCGGTACAAGGTCTGCTTGATCGCCAGGACCTGGGGATCGTCGGCCGCTTGCTCGATGAACTGGACCACCGCGCCGAACGATTCATAAGGATGGTGGACCAGGATGTCGCGCTCTCGGATCGCGTTGAAGACGTTGGCACGGTTCGCGAAGCCGACCGGCATTTGGGGCTCGAACGGGACCTCCTTGAGTCCTCGGAAGCCATCGAGCTTCGAGAGCGAGACCAACGAGGTCAGGTCCACAGGCCCGGGGACTGCGTAGACGTCGCGGTCTTCCAGATCGAGCGCCGGGGTTGTCTGGAGCTGGGCGAGGAACCCGGAGTCGGCGGTGTCCATGATCTCCAGACGCACGGCCGCGCCCCATTTCCGCTGGCGGAGCGTCTCCTGGATCGTGGACAGCAGGCTCGTCTTGACCTCGTTTTCCTGGATCGAAAGATCACTGTTGCGGGTGACGCGGAAGGCCACGCTGGCGACGACGCGGAAGCCGCCGAAAAGTGAATCGAGCCGACGGCCGATCACGTCTTCGAGCAAGACGAACCGGCGTTGGCCGTCCTCTTCGTCGGGCAGGCTCACGAGCCTTCGGAGCACCGAAGGGACCTGAAGCATCGCGTAACGCTGGCGAGGCGGGTCTTCGCCCAGCCGTTCCAGGCGGATGGCCAGGTTGAGGCTCTTGTTGTGCAGGTGGGGGAACGGATGGGCCGGATCAATTGCCAAGGGGGTCAAGACCGGAAAGACTTCCGACTCGAAGTAGCGATCAAGAAAGGCGTCCTGACCGTCAGTCAGGCTTTCCGGCACGCAGACCACAATCCCCGCCTTGGCCAATGCGGGCCGCAAGTCCGTCTTCCAGGTTTCATACTGGCTGGCCACGAATTCATGGGCCCTGCGCGAGATCTCGACCAGTTGCGCCAGGGAACCCAGACCGTCTGGCGGAACGTCCTGCGGTTCCAGGCTGTCATAAAGCTGCGCCTGGAGCCCCGCGACGCGGACCTCAAAGAACTCGTCAAGGTTCGAGGCTGAGATCGCCAGGAACCGCAACCGCTCCAGCAAGGGGTTTGACGGGTCGCGTGCTTCTTCCAGAACCCGCTCATTGAACGCCAGCCAGCTTAGCTCTCGATTGATGAACAAGCTCGCCTCGGAGGCGGCCCCGCGCGCGGTCGCGGTCGTCGGTGTCGCCGTTGCCAGGGTCACGGTGTCTCCGTTCGTCATTGATTTAACCATGGCAGACCTTTTTTTCCTTCAAAAAGTCGCGAGCGTCCAAGGGGCGAATCAGGTCACGCCGTTCGATTCATCTTGAAGTCGCCGAAGGGTGCGCAGGTGGATCAGGTCGAGTTCTTCTCCATCCTCCGTTCCTTTGGGCGTCTCCAGGATCATCGGCACTGATTCGAATCGAGGGTCATTGACGATGTGGCGAAACGGCCCCAGACCCATTCGCCCCAGGCCGATTCCGGCGTGACGGTCCACGCGGCTGCCCAGGTCGCGCAGGCTGTCGTTGAGGTGCCAAACGCGCAGGCGAGACAGTCCCACGGCCCGATCGAGCGCATCAATAGTTCCATTATACTCGTCGGCAGTCTCCAACGGGTAGCCTGCCGCGAACAGGTGGCAGCTATCGGCGCAGACGCCCAGCCGCTCGGGCTCCGAGACCAGATCGATGATCCGGCCAAGGTGCTCGACCCGGTGGCCGAGACAAGTCCCTTGACCGGCCGTGGTCTCCAGGTCGATCCGCGTCAAGACCCCCTTGGTGCGGCGGTGGACTTCGTCAAGCCCTTTGGCGATCCGGGCCAGGGCCGCATCCTCGCCACTGCCGACGTGGGCCCCGGGATGGGCGACCAGATCGGCAATGCCCAGCGCCTCGGCCCGCTCGACCTCCACGGTCATGGCGTCGATTGACTTTTGCCAGAGCACGTCGTCCGGACTGCCCAGGTTGATCAAATAGGAGTTGTGCGCCACCGGATCGGCGACCCCGGTCTCGGCCAACGCCGCGCGAAAAGCGGCGATGCCTTCGTCGGTTAACGCGTTGGCCTTCCACTGGTTATTGCTCTTGGTGAAAAGCTGGACCGTGGTGAAGCCGACGCGGTGCGCAGCGCGAACCGCTCGGTCATGTCCACCAGCCATCGACATATGAGCCCCAAATTTCGACGTCAAAGAAATTGACTCCGTTCATTTTGATTATGCGGATTCTTCCTCAAATTCGGCGGACGTCTTGCCGAAAACGGAAACAAGCTCTTACAATAATACGTCGGGGCGTTCCAGTCCCGCGATCTTGGGCACCACTTTGTCCCAGAGGCCGCGCGGCTCGGGAACACGGACAGACCGGGGACGCGATCATGGCTTCGATCTGGGCGGGACTCTTGGCGGTGTGCGTGGTGGCCGCTGGCCTCCTCCTCCGTAGAATTCTTCAACACCTGCGCGAAGAGACGGGGCTCGATCATGCCCGATGCTCGTTCCGCCTCGGCCGAGAATGGCTGGAAGCCCGGTTCCTGAGTGAATTGGGCAAGCTGGATCCAATGGAGCGATTGCGCTGGGACGATGCCCACTGGCACGATGAAATCGTCTGGGCTCGCGATCGGCAGACCCGCCGCTTGCTCGCCCTGGTCGGTGTCCATTTTGACGCCGACGTCCTCCAGGAAATCCCCGGTTATCCCCCCAGACACGCCACTGCCCTATTCGAGTATCGCCGAGGCCGCTGGCACGCCGAAGGCAAACGCCTCGACGAGATCCGCCCCGACGAGGCGTTCCTCCGTCTCCAGCGCTTCGAGCCGATCGCCTTGCCCCATCGACCCGTCTGATTCCAAGGACGCCCGAATTCCGCCCCTCCTCCCGGGAGAGGGCCGGGGTGAGGGTTCTATTCGCGATCAAGCCAAGCGGCCCTCTCCCGGGGGAGAGGGGACCGGAGGTGGTTCCGTGTCGCTTACTCCCGGATCTTCGCTTTCAAAGCGGAACGACGACGAATGTATTCCTCCAGATCGAACTCGTCGGTCTTGCAGAGGTCCAGGAGCGGCCGTTCCATCCGTTCAACCTCGGCGCAGGCGTCCACCAGTCGGTCGGCGATCTCGACCGGAATGATACAGACGCCGTGCTTGTCAGCGTGAATCAGGTCGCCGGAACGGACCTCGACCCCGGCGACCTGGATTGGCTTGCCGAACTCGACCAGACGCACGTAGGCATGGCTGACGCACGGGTTCAGGCCAAAGAGATGGAACCCCAGGGCGTGGACTTCGTCCAGGTCGCGCGGGCAGCCGTCGGTGATGTGGCCGACGCAGCCAAGGCGCTGATGGATCGTGGCGTTGACCTCGCCGAACTGCGCTCCCAGGCCCGCCGGTTCGTCCAGGTCGTGGCCGACGGCCACCTTCGGTCCCGGCTGCGCGGCGACGTAACGGAGATAGTCGGCCGTGGGATCGGCGCACGACTCCGCAGGCTTGCACGCCTGAGTCACCGACGTGACCGCGTAGCCGACCATCGGGCCCAGGTCGGGCGACAGACTGCGAATCCGGTGCGGCAGGAAGCCAAGGTGCCGGTCGCGGATGTGAAAAATCTCAATCGCATTGGAGATCGTCGGCGTGTTGTACCGCTTCAACGCCTCGATCTGCTCCGCCGAGAGCGGCGCGTTCGCCATGATGGGAAAGACTCCAAGGAAGGAGGATTCAAATGCGGAGGCCGAGACGCGAACGACCGCCGGAACCCGGTCTCGTCTTTGGTCCCGACATCCCGCCGGTTGGACTTCGGGCTCGTTGCCGGGTCCGTCCAGGCCGTTGAGGCGCAGTCTAGGCTGGCGGTCAATCGGCTGTCAACTGCAAGCAAACGGCCTGAAGTCTCCCCGCCATGATCCCCCTTCTCGCCGACCTAAATGATGGCTAGCCGATCCTTTGCCGCGACCCCCAAAGCTCCGCGATCGCTCCGGTGGCCCACCCACAAATTTCGGCGACCCACGATATCCCGTCGCTCCAGCGCCGATCATCTCCTGTCGACCCTTGATGGTCCGTCGCTCGATCTTTGACAATCCGACTTTCGACCCCAATGGACCCGATTTCCCGACCGAACCGACCCGGCCCAAGTTCGGTCCCGATTCTTCCTCGATTTGCCCCCTTGAAGCCGTCGGCGGTCGAGTAGGGGAGGGACAGGGACACTGCCTCCTCCCCCCTCTTCAAACCGGACGGGCGGATTTCCCGCATCCGGCTTGCCCGTGTCCTCTCGGTCAAAAGCCATGCGCAAGCCGTCAACCGCGAGACGTTCCCAGCGGCTGGAAGCCCAACCGCTCAACATGGGCAGAGAACGACTCTCCTTCCGGAATCCGGTAGGAACGCTGACTGCGACGTTTCAAGTGACGCTGCAACCGCTGCAACGCGAACCAGTTCAGCTTCCGAAACGCCTCGCTCGGGTAGCCGTGCCGGAAGTACACACCCCAACTGCCCAGCCACCGACTCACTCCAGAGACCGTCTCAACGACGGGCTCGAAGTTGTGCCGGCGGTCGGTCAACTCCCGAAGCTTGACCCGGGCACGCGCCTGCGACTTCGCCGACGGAAACACCTTGAGATAACGACTCGAACGCCCGAAGCGGTCGCGGTCGTAACGCAGCGTGAACCCCAGGAAGTCCAGACTCGCGCCCACTTCGTTCAGCTTCACCACCCGCGTCTTCTCGCGGTTGATCGTCAACCGGAACCGACCTTCGAGCGTCCCCTCGATCCACTGTGTCAAGCGCCTGCTTTGATAACGCGCCAAAATCACGAAATCGTCGGCGTACCGGACCAGCCGGGCCTTGGCCCAGGTCCCGGGGCCGTCGCCACGGTAGAACGCCTTCTCGAACCAGTGCAGGTACAGGTTCGACAGCAACGGGGAAATCACTCCCCCTTGCGGCGTCCCTTGCACCGGTCGAGTCAGGGTCATTTTCCCGTGATCGTCGGTCTCGGAAATCGGGCATTCCAGCCACATCCGGATCAGCCTCAGAACCGCGCCGTCGGCGAGCCGTCGCTTCAGGGCCTTCAGCAACGCCTCGTGGGGGATCGTCTCGAAGTACGACTTCAGGTCCGCGTCGTACACCTCCCTCAGCCCGGCCGACAGATGCCGGCGAATCGCATCGATCGCCTGATGCGCGGTCTTGCCCGGACGGAACCCGAAGGAACTGTCCAGGAAGTCCGCCTCGAAGATCGGTTCGAGCACCAGCAACGCCGCCGTTTGCACGACTCGGTCCTTGACCGTGGGAATCCCCAACGGTCGGGTCCGGCCGTCCGGCTTGGGAATCTGCACTCGGCGGACCGGTTGCGGCCGGTAGGTCCTGGTACGCAATTCCTCGTGCAACGCCTGGAGAAAGTCCGACGCGCCCGGACCATCAATGATGTCCCGGCACGACACGCCGTCCACTCCAGGCGCGCCGTTGTTCTTGAGCACCAACCACCACGCGGCCGTCAACACGTCGAGCCGATAGATCCGATCGTACAGGGCGTAAAATCGGAACTTCGGCTCTTGCTTGGCCTTGCGACCCAGCTTCTCTCTCAGTTCGGAGACTTTCGGCGGCAGTTCGACCCCCGACTTCCGCTCCGGTCGAACCGGCGGCGGGTCGGCGGGCAAGCGGCTCGCGTCTTCCGTAGTGGGACGAGTGTCCAAGCGGATCTCCTCACGTTTTGAGTGAAACATGAACACGGCAGGGGTCCGTCGCTCCACGGGCATTACCCCGCTTCCCGGCTACCATGACCCCCTCCGACTCCCCTCCAGGCCCAGCGTCGGTTATGAATTCCCGCCGTCGGTTGGACCGCTCTCCTGCCCGGAGTGCCGCCCACCCGGAGGGGCCTCCCAGGTTCCTCGACTGATCGTTTTCGACGCCCGCCGTCCCCAACCACCCCGGAGAGTCCGGCCGCTGCGATTGCTCGTTGCTTGGCGGTCCGGTGTCAGGCTTCGCCCGTTTCGGAAGGTTGGCCACTCTCGGAAAAGGGTTTCACGAGGCCGAATCGGGTTCACGCTTTCGCATTACGGCTGACGTCGTCGCGTTCCCGGGCTTCGACGGCACGGTTGCCCCCGCCGCCGCCGGGTAGCTTCATGGTGAACGAGCAATTGCCATGGTCAGTTCCTTTCCTGACACGATCAGCCAGGCTTGGCCTGGCGCACCGAAACGAACCCAATGACGCAACTCCTGAATTGCACAGCATTTACTCTCAACCGACCACGCCACCGGATGATTGGGCCTCGGATTCGGACTCTGGCTCGCCACCTGTCGATCATGGATTACCAGCATCCGCAATCGATCATCCGCCATCTGGTTTGGAGGGCGTGTGAAGCACGCCAAAATCCCTATGTTCTCAATAAGATTGGCGTGTTGCACACGCCCTACGAAATGGCTCCGACAATCCGCCTTTGAATCTGTAGACATCGCAGGAACGGCGAAAAACGATCATTTAAGAACGAAATTCCGAAATCCTGATGGGAACCTCATTGCAGGGAGCATGAGTCATGGGTAAAACCCATCGACGGGTCTGGAATCAACACAGGGAGCGGATGCGTTCCGGTCGTCGCCGGACGAATTGCGCCCTGGTTCCGGAGCGTTCGTCCCCATCCCCGTAAGTCGTAAGTCGAAAGGAAGAGAACTGATGCCTCTGTTCCGATCCAGCCTGGCCGCCGTTTTGGTCATCGGGCTCGCGGCCTCTGCCCAAGCCGTCGTCATCGTGCCCCCGATCACCTTCGGCGGCGACGCCAGCTTCAACGCGCCTGCGGTGCAGGTGGGAACCGCAACCATCACCTCGACGACTCCGACGATTACCAACACGTCGTTCGGCTTTAACCTCAGTGGACCTGCCTATGACCTGACGGCCGGATCGACCGCCGGTCAGACAAACCAGACTCTCTGGTCGTCGGATCGGCAGTTCACCGTAACCGATTTCGGGCCACTCACAAACACGTCGTTCGCACAATCAATCGTTGGTAGTACATCGGTCACGGGTACGGGCGGCCAGGTGAGTTTCAACGTCACCGGCTCAATCTACTCGGTCGTGGGCGAAACCCGAACCAAGCTTTCCGACGTCGTCTTTCAGGACTGGTTAACCCCCTCGGCGACCGCTCATTCAGAGGTCTGGAACCTGACAAGTTCGCCGGTCTCACTGGTCACGGGAGCTCTGTACGACCTGGTGATGACCTCGAAGATTTCCTGGACCGACGTTCCGGCTGGGGCCACGCTCCATCTCGCCTCGGACTACAACACCGGCATCAACCCCACCGCCGTGCCCGAACCTGCCAGCCTCCTGCTAACCTCCCTGGGGCTGATCGGCCTGGCCTGGTCACGCCGGAGATCATGGAACGAAACGAAAAAGACATCGACCTGTTATGAATAATCATATATAAGTCTTGTTGGGCGTGTGAAGCGCGCCGTCTTCCAGTCCCGGACGGCGTGTTTCATACGCCCTACAAGCGGGGAATCATGGTCAACCGCATCACTTCCAGACAGTGGGACGGCGGGGTCAGAACAACTCCTTGATCCGGCTCCCCCTGGTGGCGACGAAGGGGCGGCCGAAGCGGTCCGGGTAGTCGAGATCGGCGGGAAAACCGAGGGTGGTATAGATCGTGGCGGCCAGGTCGGAGGGGCGGTAGGGGTGGGTTTTGGGGTGGCCGCCGTGCGAGTCGGACGCACCCACCACCCGGCCGCCGACCACGCCGCCGCCGGCGAAGAAGAGGGTTTGCACCGCTCCCCAGTGGTCTCGGCCGGCATACTGGGCCTTGGGAAGCGTGGAAATCCGGGGGGTGCGGCCGAACTCGCCGCCCATCACGATCAGGGTCTTGGCGAGCAGGCCCCGGGCGTCCAGGTCGTCCAGGAGGGCCGAAAGCGCCTGGTCGAGCGGCGGCAAGAGCTTGTCCTTGAGGGCCGGCCAGGCGCTCTGATGGGTGTCCCAGGTTTCATTATTGCCCAGGTTGACCTGAACCAGGCGGACCCCGGCTTCGACCAGGCGGCGGGCCAGAACCAACGACCTGCCGAACTGGTGCCGACCGTAGCGGTCGAGCGTGCCAGGGTCTTCCTGATGAATGTCAAAGGCGCTCGCGGTCTGCTTCGAGGTCAGGATCGAGAGCGCCTGATCTCGGTAACGGTCTATGGGTTCGGCGCTCGCGGCCTGGTCGATCCTCCTGCGGACGGCCTCGATCGACTTCAAGAGCGTGGCTCGGTCGCCGATCCGGTCCAGGGTCAGGCCTGCGGGCAGATCGAGCCCGGGGTTGGTGAAGTCGGACGTGCCACGATGCTGGAAGTCCAGGTTCTCAAAGTGGAAGCAGTTCGGACAGGCACCGTAACCCCCTTTGCAAGACGGGGCGACGTTCAGGAGCCAGGGGTCAAATCGGCCGTCCATCCGCCCGGACATCTGGCCGGGAATGACCCGGCCGGACCGGTGGACCAGCAGATGCGGCAAGACCACAGCGCCCGGCAAGGCACCGCCAACGTCCCTGGTGGCGTAGGTAACGACTGCCGCCATGCTGGGATGATCGTTGCGAGTCGGCCGGCTAGGGTCGAAGCCGACAGGCGTTGATTCATCGCCGGTGAGCATGATGTGGTGGCCGAGCGAGTGGTCGTTGCTGCCGTGGCTGAACGACCGCAGGAGGGCGAACTTGTCGGCCCGCATGGCCAGCAACGGAAGGTGCTCGCAGATCTCCATCCCGGGCGCAACGGTGGCGATCGGCCGGAACTCGCCACGGATCGTCGAGGGGGCGTCCGGCTTCAGATCCCAGGTTTCATGCTGTGCCGGACCGCCCGACTGGAAGATGTAGACGACCGACCGCGCCTTGGGCGTCTCAGTTGCCTTTGCCTCCAGGCGCAGCAGGTCAGAGAGGCCCAACCCCGCCATTCCCAAGGCGCCGACTCGAAGAAACTGACGCCTGGGCACGCGAGGATGCCCCTGGTCGGCAAGGCGAGGGGTACGCATGAGTCGCGACGCCTCCATCAAAAGGTTGAGCGGCAAAGGGACCGACCGTCTCTCCAGAGACGTACTGTACCCCGATTCGACCCTGAGATCAAACCTCTGTTGAACTCTATGTTCCGACGGTCGGGTCATGGGCGGAACCGGCGCCTGGTACGCCCCTTGCTGTTCCAATCAGGGGCAATCGAGGCGTAGGGACTTGATTTCGGGCTGCGGCGGAACTGGTTGAGCGAATTCACACAGCCATGTTTCCTTTCCGAAGCGGGCGCGGTAGGATACGTTTAGTGGAGTGAGTTGATTTCCCCCCCGCTCGTTTCCGACGCCCGTTGTGGTTCGGTGTCCGAACCCACAAACGGACGTTTCAAAGGGGGTATCGATGCGGCGCAGATGGACTTTTGTGGCGGTGCTCGCGGTGTTGACCCTGATGCCCATCGCCGCGCAGGCGCGAGGACGGGGCAGCCGGAGCGGGAAGGTGTACGGGGCTGGCGGCCTGATGTACGACACGAACTCGCCCGCCTGGAAGGCGGCCGGGGGCAACATCAACGTCTACCAGCAGATGATGGCGCAAAAGGCCATGATGGCCCAGCAAAAAGTGATGATGGCCCAGCAAAAAGTGATGATGCAGCAGCAGGCCAAGCAGCAGCAAGCCTTCCAGAAGTGGTACAAGGACCAGAAGGCCAAGAAGGACAAAGGCCAGCCTACCGACCCGTCTTTCGACCGCTACAACAAGATGGTCGATCAGCAGAACGAGATGATGCTCAAGCAAGCCCAGTCGTTCCGCAGCCCCGCGCAACGTACCTCGGCCAAGCGGTCGAAGTCGAAGTCCAAGACGAGCGTGAAGCCAAAATCCGAGCCGAAATCCGAGTCGAAGTAAGTCGCGGCCGGACCACTCCAAGGGCCTGTCTGGGCTTGATTCCTCTGAGAATCATACCCGTCGGCCACCCCGCCAATCCGCCCGGGGCCGATCAAGAGACCGGGACGGTCCCCTCTCTTCACCCGGCCCTGGCGGCTGATCTGTGCATGGGACTCCACCAGAAACGGAGACGGCTCGGAGGATCGCATGTTCAACGCCGCCGATATCCGGTTCAAGGCCGCCGGCCGGCAGACCGCCCAGGCACTTTACGTCCACTTTCCCTTGTGTCTGCGAGTCCACCGTCCCGCTGCGGTCCAGGCCCTCGCCGACGCCAGGCGCGTCATCAATCAACTCCGCGAGGCGGCCGAGGAAGCCGATTTTCCCAACGCCCGGCTCTCCGTACTCGATCTCGACGCTGGCACAGGGGCCTCGGAACTGACGATCGAGCAGAAATCTCAGCGGGAGGTCCGGTTACAGGTTCTCTTAACTGTCTCGCTGAGCCTACAGGGAGACGATATCTTCTGGGTGCAGGCGGCGGCCATCGCGGCGGCGTCCGACTTCCTCCAGAACTTCAGCCTGCGTCCGCACGACAAGGGCATCGAGATCGATGTCCAGCAGGCCCGGCCGCTCACCAAGGAAGCAGCTCCGTCCGAAGTCAAGGCCGGCGCGGTCGTCTGACCCGGCAGACGGTCGAGATCATGCTCGATGGAGCATGGCCGCAAGGGTCAGAATGTCGCAGGGTCCGTGATGAACGGGAATGCGGGCTTGAGGCTGTTGAGGAGTTTGCGGCCCGCAGTCACCAATTCGCATCCTTCTCGCTCGACCAGGGCGACTTATCGGCTCATAGACGCCAACCCCGGCTTGCGAAGAGATTTCAATACGCCCTTGGCAGGACGGCAGAGAGGGGTAAAGAGCTGGGAGAGTGGCGAGCATGGTCCGGACTATTCCCCCCGGTGGGCACGATCCTGAGTTGCCGCTCGGCCCGCGTGATCGAATGAGCCATCTCCACCGGATAAATGTCGGGCGCGAACAGCTCGTGGCTACCCCTTGATGAAGTCGTCGCACAGAACCAAGGCGTTCGCCGAGTCTTGCTCAGCCAGGAACCATTTGAGCCCGACACAGGAATCGAGCACTATTCACATTCATCGTCGCCGTCACGAAGGGCCCGGATCGTGGGGACGGCGAAGTCAACAAGGCTGATACGGCGGCGGACCTGCTGCCGGACTCGGTCCAATCTCCACACAAGCTTGCCGCATTGTCTCGGGATCACGAACGCCTTGAGCCGCATCGGCGGCGAGCTTTTGTAGCCCCGCCATGACCATGGGCGGAATGGTCACAGATGCCTCAGTCGAGTTCGTTGTACTCACGACATCCTCCAGCATTCATCAATTCGCCCCTTGGTTGCGGCTCACGGCCGCGGATCACTCAAGGCGCATCGGGTCGTCGGCTGGCGAGATGTTCTTCCATCTTGTGGAAAGCGACGACGCCGACGCCGGCTTGAAGGGCCTGAGCGGCGATATACTTGAGCCCTCGGCCGGCGGGGAGGGAGCGGGGGATGAGCCGGCCGTCTCTGAGGAAGTAGCGGGGGCCCCATTCGCTGAGCCGCAGGCCGGCCTTGGCGCAGACCGCTCGGCTGACGTCGGCGACCTCGGCGACGCTCATGCGCTCCAGGGCCTCGGGCATCCGACGGAGAACCTGATAGGTTCCACCGGCCAGACGCACGGCCCACCAGCGAGCCAGACGCTCGCTGGTTTCCTCGGTGCCTCGGCGGGCCAGGCCCCGACCGACGGCGCGTGCGCCGTCCTCGGTCAGTTCCCTGCTGGCGACCCTGGCCGTCTGGCGGGTTGCGGCGCGCAGCTCGGCGCGGGCCGCCTCGGCCGCCGCGACCCCTTCGGGCTGCAAGGCGGTCAGGCTCAGAACATCGGCCACCACGAAGCAACCATCCACCAACGCCCAGGTCATCTCGCCAGAGGTCGGCGACTGCCCCTGGCTCATCACCCTGCCCAGGTGAAGCAGGTCATACAAAGGAAGAAACTGGTAGAACTTGAAGTCTGCCTGGTTCAGTTCATTGACCCGTTCCAGACCGTCGCGGCGGATGGTCTGGATGGTGGCCTGACCGTTCTCGCCGGAGAGGGCGAGCACCCCCTGGGCCAGCGACTCGGTGAACGACTTGTCGGTTTTCGCCCGTAAGAGGGCCAGGGTCTCAGGACCCGAGTCGGCCTGGGCGATCGGGGGGATGACCGGCGGGCCATAGGATCGGAGGATGTCGCGGAAGTTGGTATCAGAGGCGTACTTGGTGAGCATGGCCAGGGCCATCGGGCCGTGATCGGCCAGGGCGGCGACGGCCTGAATCCGGATCGTGGGGTCGGTATAATCTTCAAAGACCACGTCGGCGGCGTCGGTCCCGGCCTGCACCAGGGCGCGTTCGCCTTGCTCGCCGTACTCGATGAACAGCCGCAAGGCGTTCGGGCTGCCGCCAACGGCCTCGACCAGGCCGGTCGAGCCGACCCGACGCAAGGCGGCGGCCAGGGTTTCCGGACGCTGGGTTCTGAGCAGTTCGTCCACGTAGCCGGTGTTCACCTTGAGCACGATCAGGGCCTGGTCCAGGGGCAAGCCTTCTCCGAGAGACTCCAGCACGGGCCCGTACAGACCGACCAGAGCGAACCCCGAGGGGCCTTGAAGCCGGAACGCCTCCAGGGCGAGCGAACCGTGATCGTCGAGAATCCGCAAGGCCGCGCGGAGGTCTGAAGCGCCGTGTTCCAGGTTGATCAGGTCGAGCATGACCAAAGC
>JBDTIR010000069.1:0-3830 GCA_039936275.1 Isosphaeraceae bacterium
TGCCCTCTCCGGCAAGCCAGGCGGCCAGTTCGCGCCGGCCGCTCTCGTCGGACGGCATGACCGGGGCCGTGCCCAGGGTCGCTACCTGGAGCACCCCGCGAGGGGCGGGAGCGCCCAGGCTATGCACGCTCCCCCGGACATGAATGCGCGTCTCCTTGATCTCTGGTGATTCAACCACCGACATGACCATATCACGAACCGGCCCGCTTGATCGGAGCCGCTTGAGGTCGGCTTCCAGGGCTTTGAGTTTCTCAGCCTCTGGGTTCTGGGCAGGGGTTTTGGTCGCGAGTTTCGCAGCGGACTGGCTGGCCTGGTCGATCGGGATGAAGACAACGGCGTCGGCGGTGACGTGCCCGGTCGTTCCATCATTGGAGATCAGGACATAACTTTGTCCGTCCTTTTCGAAGCGGTAACGGCCAAGGGAGACGAACCGGCCGTCAATCGGCGGATTCTTGCGCATATTAATCGACACGGGTTGATCGCCGTCGGCGCTGAAGACCGTGACGGGGACCGTTGGGGCTCGGCTGCCACCTGGAGAATACGCAAGCCAGAGTTCATAGGTGCCGGGTTCCAGGCGTTCCGGTTCGAACGTCAGGCTTTTTTCCCCCTTGCCGGTGTCCAGATCGTGAATGTAACCAGCGCCGATGAAACTGCCGGAAAACTGGGAAAGTTTCCACTCACCGACTTTCTTGGCCTTGGAATCATCGACGACGATGCCAGGCAGGGCCCCGACGGAGATCACGCCTTTGCCTGCCGACGCTTTGCCCAGCGCCGAGAGCCGGGCGCGTTCAGCCTTCACCTGATGTTCCAGAGCGGCGACGGCGTGTTCGTGATTCTGGAGCGCGGCTTCCTGGTCGGGGGGAACGGGCAAGGGTTGTTCCACCCAGTTGGAGACATTCGCATGCTTCAACATGCTGGCGTTGCGGAGGATGCCGGCGAGTGCGTAGTAATCCTTGGTCGGGATCGGGTCGAACTTATGATCGTGGCAGCGGGCGCAACCGATCGTCTGGGCCAGGAAGGTCTTGCCGATGGTGTCAAGTTGTTCGTCAACCACATCCATATCGAGCTGGGGCTTGTCTTGTTCCTCAAGGTTGCTGTTGCCCAGGGTCAGGAAGGTCGTGGCGATCAACTGCCTGCGGCGTTCGTCGGGACTGTCGGCCGGCAAGAGGTCGCCGGCGATCTGCTCACGAACAAACTGGTCAAAAGGGCGATCATTGTTGAATGTGTCAATAACATAATCGCGGTAGCGCCAGGCCTCCTTGAAGATGAGACCGCGGAGGGTTAAGGACTCGGCGAACCGGGCCACGTCAAGCCAGTGCCGCCCCCAGCGCTCGCCGAACTCTGGGGAATTCAAGAGGCGATCGACGAGGGTTTCGGTCGCGTTCGGAGACGGGTCGTTGACGAAGGCGTCGATGTCTTCGGGCGTGGGAGGCAGGCCGATCAGGTCGAAATACAGCCGGCGCACCAGAGTGGCCCGGTCAGCATCGGCGACGGGGTGAAGGTTCGCCGCTTCGAGTTTCGCCAGGAGGAAGCGGTCGATGTCGTCGCGCGGCCATGGGGTCTGTTTGACCTCCGGCAACGGTCCAGCCGTGATCGGACGGTAGGCCCAGTGCGTCCGCCCCTGGTCGAGATCGATCCCGCCGTCTGCTGGTTTGGCTGGCGAGGTCGGCGCGACCCGAGGGTCAGGCGCTCCTATGTTCACCCAGGTCACGAAGTCGTCGATCACGGCATCGGGCAGTTTCCCCTTGGGGGGCATCTGAACGGCGTCGTCGTACCGCAAAGCCTCGATCAAAATGCTCTCATCCGCCTTACCGGGCACGATCGCAGGGCCGGTGTCGCCGCCGATCAAGAAGCCCTCCTTGGTGTCGAGCCGCAAGCCGCCGCGAAGCTTGTTGATCGATTCGGCCTTGGCGGAATGGCAGCGGTCGCAATGCTCGACCAAAATCGGACGGATCTTGGTCTCGAAGAACTCAACCCCTTTCGGGTCGAGATCCCCCGCCCTGGCCGCTGGCGAGACGCCTGCGAACAACAAAGTCAGCGCGATCAAGACGGCTCGGCGTGACATGAAGGGTCCCCAATTCATAAACGGTCCGTGTCCTCAAGCCTTGACGATCTTCTCAGCCGGGTTCCCCTCATTAAGGGTCGCGCGTTCGGGACGCCCCTTGTGGAGGTAGATCAGGCGGGTGTGATCCACGCCCATCAAGGCGAGGATCGTGGCATGCAGGTCATGAACATGAATACGGTCTTCGATGGCGTGCAGGCCGACCTCGTCGGTCGCGCCGATGGTCTGGCCGCCAGGGACGCCGCCGCCGGCCATCCACATGGTGAAGCCGTAAGGGTTGTGGTCGCGGCCGTCCCCTTTTTCCGACATCGGGGTGCGTCCGAATTCGCCGCCCCAGACGACGAGGGTGGAGTCGAGCAAGCCTCGCCGTTTCAGGTCTTTGAGCAGACCGGCGACGGGATGATCCATGCCTTGGCAGAGCCCTGAGTGGTTTTTCTCGATGCCTCGATGGGCGTCCCACTTTGAGCCGGCGCCGTGATAGAGCTGGATGAACCGCACGCCTCGTTCGACCAGGCGACGGGCCAACAGGCAGTTGCGGCCGAAAGCGGCGGTCTCTTTCTGATCCAGGCCGTAGAGCGATTTGGTCTCGTCGGTCTCGCGAGTGAGGTCCACGGCGTCGGGCGCCTCGGCTTGCATCCGTGAGGCCAGTTCATAGCTCTTGATCCGGGCTTCGATCTCGGATTGCTCGGAATGGCTCTCGGCGTACCTGGTGTTGAGCCGGTTGAGGAACGCAAGCTTGCCGTCTTGGCGGGCCTCGTTAATGCCGGCGGGAGTGTCGAGATTGGGGATCGGCTCGGGGCCGCCGTTAAGCCGGGTTCCTTGATAGACGGCAGGCATGAAGCCGGAGCCCCAGTTGCGCGGGCCGCCGGCAACAACCGAGTTGGGATTGTCAAGCAGGACGACGTAGCCGGGCAGGTTTTCGTTCTCCGTGCCCAGGCCGTAGGTCATCCAGCTTCCCAAGGAAGGGCGGCCGGCGAGAGTTGAACCTGTGTTCATTTGACAGACGCTGCCGACGTGGTTCAAGCCGTCGGCCCAGCAAGAGCGAACCACCGCGATCTCATCAGCGCACTCGGCGATCTTGGGCAGCCAGTCAGAAATCCAGGTCCCCCCCTGCCCGTATTGCTTCCAGGTCCGCTTGCTGGCGAGCAAGGGGGAGCCCGACTCGCCCATCGGCGTGATCACGGGTTTGAAGCTGCCTGGAAGGGGCTTGCCCGCCAGGCGGTTGAGTTCCGGCTTGGGGTCGAACAGGTCGATGTGGCTAGGCCCGCCTTCCATGAACAGGAAGATCACGCTCTTCGCCTGAGACCGGACCTTCCATGACTTCGACGGTTCCGCGCCCTTCGCCGCCCCTTCACCGAGCAAGGAGGCCAACGCCAAGGCCCCGAAGCCCCCGCCGCCACGCACGAGCAACTCGCGCCTCGAGAACGCAGCCACCCGATGGGGCACTCGCTCGTCTCGGTCTCGCCCGGATTCGCTCATGGCAGGGCTCCTCTGTTCAATCAATGTAGAGGAATTCACTTGTATTGAAGATAGCATGACAGAAATCAACCAATGCGGCCGAGTGGGCGTCCGGATTTGGTGATTGCACCGCTTGGGGGTCAGCGGACTGGGCCTTACCATCGACGCGCTTGCCTTGGTCGTGGAGGAAGGCAATCGCCTCGGCCTGTTCGTTGGCTGTTGGCGACCTGGCGTAGGCCAAGCGGTAGGCCAGGTTGATCCGGGCGTCGTCGTTGGCCGCGTCGGCGAGGAGTCGAGCGGCGAAAGCCCG
>JBDTIR010000070.1:0-4738 GCA_039936275.1 Isosphaeraceae bacterium
AACCACGCCCAGAGGAGAATCGGCACACAGGAAAGGGTAAGTGCGATCAAGCCTCGTTGGTAAACTTTTCGATGGGGTATTTCAGACATGCTGTCAAATCCTCCCACCTAACCCTCTCCCAGAGAAAGGTGGGATCACCGAAAGTCAGTGAAGGTCGAGACCTCGTTCAATTGGTCTTGGACAGATCGGCGCGGGCAACCTGGCCGGCGTTGTCGTGCTTGTCGAGGGCGTCCTTAAGGAACTTGACGAACACCGAAGGCTCTCGGTAGCCGCCAAGCGTTCCGAGGATCTCGCCCGAGGGACTGAGCGCGACGTAGAATGGATTGGTGGTTTCCTTGACCAACGTGGCCTCAAGAAGCTGATTCGCGGTGGCGAGTTCCTCGCGATCGTCCACGGAAAGACTCTTGATCGGCACGATGTCGGTGTAAAGCTGGACCGTGACGAACTCCTGGAGCTGGCCGACAACCTCGGGACGAGGCATGACGGCCTGTTCCATCTGGCGGCAGTTGGTGCAATAGACGCCGGTAAAGTCGATCAAGACCGGCCTGTTTTCGGCCTTCGACTGCTCCAGGGCGGCTTCGTAGCTCCAGCCCCAGGGGACGCCGTGGAAGCTGGTCTGTTGACGGACAGCTTCATCGGGCTTGGTCGAGGTCGCGTGGCGGGCCTGCCCCTCGGCGACAACGCCACCGCCGCCGGCCGGAATGGCCTTGAGGCTGTCAATGTCCGGAGGCAAGAGGCCGACGATCAAGCGGTCCCAGATCTGGCTCTTGGGCGGACGACCGAACAGAGCAGGGGCTAGAAAGAGGGCCAAAAAGACGAATAAGGAGCCGATCACCAACCGCCCGGGACCGACCTTGACATCGCCATGGTCGTGGTCGGTGCGGAAGAGGCCCAACAGGTAGATGCCGCTGACGAGCGACAGTACGACCCAAATGGTCAAGACCGTCGGGGCGTTGAACCAGCAATCCTCAGGGATCGTTCCCATGCCGAGTTCGACATTATTAATGAACTTGAACGCTGCACCCATCTCGACCAGGCCGCCGACGACCTTGACCGCGTTCATCCAGTCGCCGCTCTTGGGCATTCTGGCCATCAGGCCGGGGGCCAAAGCCAGCAGGAAGAACGGCAAGGCCAATACCGTGGCGAACGTGGCCAGGCCGATCACCGGGTAGAGGTAATTCCCGGTGGCCGCCATCACCAAGAGGCCGCCGACGACGGGAAAGGTGCAGGTGAACGACGTGATCGTCAAGGTCAGGGCCATGAACACGACGCCGAGCAGGCCTCCTCGACTTTCCCCATGTGACGAGGCGTTCATCAGGAAGCTGGGCAGGCGGAATTCGAAGAGACCGAGCAGGCTGAGCCCGAAGGTCAGGAACAAGGCGGCCACGAAGGCGTTCAGCCAGGGGCTCGTCGCCAGGTTCTGAGCGGCCGACGCGCCAAAGGCCGCCGAGAAGAGGACGCCGACCAAGGTGAAGATACCAATGATCGACAGGCAATAGGTGATGGCCAGGCCTGTCGTGCTGCCGCCGTTCTTGGCGTGCCCTTGCTTGACGAAGAAGTTGACCGTGATCGGCACCATCGGCCAGACGCAGGGCATCACCAGGGCCAGCAAACCCGCACCGATCGAGAGCAAGAGGAACGGGATGATTCCTTGCTGAAGCGACTTCTCAATCTCGGTCTTCGGAGCGGCGGACGCGGACGCGGCGGCAACTTCGGGCACGGCTTTTTTGGATGCCGGAACCTCGGGAGCGGCGGCAATCTCGGGTGCGGCGGAAACCGGGGCCGTTGGAGCGGCATCGAGGGCTACCGCCAAGACGGCCTCGGGCAAGGTCAGGCGGCCTGGCTTGCAGAACTGGTCAGAGCAGACCTGAAAACTGGCCTGAACCTGGATCAGCTTGCGGCCCGCGTCAACACCCTCGGGAACCTGGACCGGCGCGCTCCAGGTGACTTCATCCTCAAAGTACTGCTGTTCCAGGAGCGCGGTGCCGAGAAATTCGGTCTTCAACGTCGGCGCTCTCGAAGGGGTCCAGTCGCCGACGACCTTCAGGCCGGAGGTTTCGAACGGGTCAAACGTCGTTTTCTGCCCGCCTTCGCCTTCCTGAGTGGTGGCGAAGATGTGCCAGCCGGGCTCAAGGTTGGCGGAAATCCGGAGCGTCGCCGTGCCGCCCGGGGGAACTTCAGCAGGCTCGATCGCGGTCGTGAACCGGACTTCGGTGGGGTTCCGCTCCATGTCCGGCCGCTTGGGCTGGGCCGACTCGGTCTTGGTCTCGACCTTCGCTCCGGCGTTACTAACAATGGTTAAGGTAACGTCCGGGACGGTGGAACGAATCGGCGGCTTGCAGCTTTGCTCATTACAGATTTGAAAATAAATCTGATTGCGTAGGGTTTTCTGTCCCCCTTGAGCGTTGGCCGGAACCTTGAGAGCAAGACTCCAGGTGACTTCATCCTCAAAGTAGGAGACCGATTCCAGGTCAGGAAACGCCGGTTCCTTGCGGGTGATCGGTGGTCGCGACGCCTTCCAGTCTCCGACGGCGGTCAACCCGGCCTGGTCAAAGACGTCAAACTGGGTATTGCGCGGACCTTCGCTGGCCAGTTCTTTGGCATACGTATAAACATGCCAAGGGGGCGCGACCTTGGCTGTGACCTGATATGTGACAGTCGCGCCTGGCGCGGCCCGGGCCGGGGTCACGGACGCCGAGAGGACGACTTCCTTGGGCTTCAGGCCGGCGGGGCTATCCTTCTTCTTGGGCGCGGCGTCGGCGAAGGCCAACGGAGAGAGCACAAGGGACGCCACCAGGGCGAGAGCCAGCGTGGCCGTTTGTGATAAGAATCGTCCAGGCATGGATGGGATCTCACAAAGCCAGAAGGCCAGGCAAAGGCCTCAAACAAACGAGCGGTCGCGACGCTGTATAGTAGACCAACGTCTCGGTCGGGACAAGGCAAGGGTCGAGGGCCTTGAGCGCTTGGGTGCTCGACCTGCGTGCATTCCACTTGCCGGATCGCCGCTTACTTCTCGGGCGGCGGGACCCGGTTCATCGTGTAATGGGCGATGTTGGGATGGACCCCCGGCACGTCCGCGCGGACTTCGTAAATCCGGTCGGGGATCAAGGATTCGTTGAGCTTCAGGCGGACGGTCTTGCCGTCAACCTCGGCCTTGCTGACCGTCAAGGTCTGCTCGTCCACCGGGGGAGAGTGGTACGCCCCTTGAAAGACGTGATGATATCGGCGAACGTGATAGCGAGCAGGTTCCGACGCGATCGAACCGTCAACGTCGGTGAAGAAGGTCAACGAAAACCCGCCAGAGACCGCCTTCACTTCCTGGAGGCCAGGCGCGGGTTTGCCGGTATAAGTGACCTTGTAGACGGCCCCTTGCTCGGGTTCGCCGCCCCAGGCAGGTTCGCGCAGACTGCCCACGTACAACGAACCGTCAGGGGCGAACGCCACGCAGATCGGCCCGAGCAGGTGTTCGAGGAACGGGTAGCAGGCCCCTTGGAGCACGCCGTCCACCTCGTCGAGACTGGCTCGAAGGATGAAGCGGTTGTTGTACTCGCAGAGGACCATCTGTCCTTCCAATGGGCCGAACTTGCCTCCGGTTCGGGCGAACGCCAAGCCATTGACCGACCGCGCCCAGGGGTAAGGAATGCGGATCACCGGCTGATAGCGAACCGAACCAAGGGGGCCTTCGGGCTGATCGGCCTGGCTCGCGTAGCCGTACCAATGGCCGACTTGAAGCTGATTGATCTCGCAGGTCGTTTTCTGTTGCCCCTGATTGTCCGTGAAGAAAACCTTGCCGTCGGCCCCGGTCGCCCAGCCGGTCGGATAGCGGAGTCCGTCGGCCAGAACCGTGGCCTTACCGTCGGCGTCGATCTTTACCGCCTTGCCTCGCAGGTAATGCCGCCCTTTGATGTCTTTTGTACGGACATCGTCGGTCACGGGACTGACAATGAGGCCGCCGTCGGGCCATCGGGCGATGCCGGTCGTCCAGTCGTGATGATCTTGAGAGACGTCCCAGGCGTCACTCACCGTCGTCCAGCGCTCGGCCCAGCCGTCGCCGTCGCGATCGGCCAGGCGGATCAAAGCCCCTCGCGTGGCTACGAGCAGATCATTCCCTTCGGCCAGCATCCCTAGGGGCCAGTGCGGCAGGGTGCCCGCCCACCGCTCGTAACGCTCGGGCGTGGTCCCGTCTCCAGGCTTGACCAGGAGCACGTCGCCGTCCATCGAGCCAACCGCCAAGAGGCCGTCGGCCCGCACGGCCATGCAACTCGGCAGGATGTCGGCCGGCAAGAGCAGCTTGCGGACCACGTAGCCCGTCGCCGACCCTGGATCGTCGGCCCGAGACACCCCTGAACCGAACACCAAGGGGAGCACCAAGGCCAGCAGAACGCCGTTGAGCCGCCGAGTTCCCATCACGTCTCCCTCTTCGATCCGATTCAAACGGCCTTTGGCGTCGCGCTTTTTGTCAATTTGGGCGCGGCCCAAGCGATCTTATCATGCCAGCCCAGACCTTTGCCAGACAAGCCGCCGCCGCGATTTCCCATGTTTCCGAGTTCTGATCGCACACGACGGTTTCGTTGAAATCGCGAAAATCTCACCGATTCCACGCAAATTCCCCTTTTGATCTTGGGTGATGGCGCGTTATGTTGAAAGAAGATGAGACCGCCGGGGCTCCATTCCCCCCTTTAAGGCCCACGGTCTGATCATCCCCCCCCTCCGCGAACCGAGCTAAGCCGGCGCTCTC
>JBDTIR010000071.1:0-7315 GCA_039936275.1 Isosphaeraceae bacterium
GAAAGGATGACGATCAAGATGGCTGGAACGCGACGGCACTTTCTCGCGGCGGGGGCAATGGCCCCTTTGGTTTTGTCGGCGAAGGGGGCGGTCGCCGAGGCTGTGGACGACCTGCCGCCGCCCCGGTATCAGCTTGCCATGAACCTGGAGATCATGTTTCCCGGGGGGACGCCCTATCAAGATCGCCTGGAGCAAGCGGCGGCTTGTGGCGCGAAACATTACGGCTTCTGGAGCTACCAGGGGAAAGACCTCGACGCGATGCTCGACGTGCAGGAGAAGCGCGGGATGACCTGCGTCAGCATCACCGGCAACCCCAAAACCGGCTGGAACACCGGCTTGACCAAAACGGGCGAGGAGTCGAAATTTCTCGACGACTTCGAGGCCGCCTGCCAGGTCGCTCAGCGGTTCAAGGCCGAGAACCTGATCACGTTCGTCGGCGCGGTTCAGAAGGACATCCCCTGGGAGACGCAGCGGGCGCAGATCATTGCAGGCTTGAAGAAGGCCGGGCCGATCGCCGAGAAATACGGCGTTTACCTCGTGCTGGAACCCTTGAACCGGGTCGAGTCTCCCCAGATGACCATGCTCACGGCGCGCGATGCGTTCGACTACGCCGCCGAGGCCGGCCACCCCCGGATCAAGGTGGATTTCGACATTTACCACCGTCAGCTCGGCGAGGGGAACGTGCTGAACATGCTCGGCGAAGGCTTGAAAAAGGGATACGTCCGGTTTGTCGAGGTCGGCGACGTGCCCGGCCGCAAGGAACCCGGTACGGGTGAGACGAATTATGTGAACATTTTTAATTTTCTACGCAAGGTCGGCTACTCCGGCGCCGTCGGCATGGAACACGGCACGACGAAGACGCCGCAATATGCCTGGGACGTGGTGCGGCGGATGGCGGGCCTGGCCTGAGCGTTTGTTCGACGGGGGCCGCGCCGAATCTTTTGGTTGGAGAGACTGGCGTCGGCGAGCGTCGCGGATATAATGCGAGTCGTCCCGGAGCGGACCAATCGTGATGGCAAGCGGTCTCATCCCTTTTGAGGAAGACTGACCGCCCCCCTTTGATTTTTGCTCGGGCTCCGGGCAAATCAAAAATCGATGGGGAGATCGGGGTGGGCGGCCGTCATGGAGCGGATGACTGCCCATTTATCTTGAAAATACGACCTTATGTCGATCCGGCTTGATAAACTGGTGGCCGAGACGTTCGGTCTTTCGCGCAGGGCCGCCCAGGAGGCGGTGCGCAACGGTCGAATCGATCTTGCGGGCGAACGTTGCGATGAGCCTGGTCGTGAGGTCGAGCCGGACGCGAGGCTCGAATTCTTTCCCAACCGGCCCAAAGTCCGCAAGGTTCAAGGGCGGCTGCGGGTGCTCTTTGAAGACCGGCACCTGATCATCGTGGACAAGGCCGCCGGCCTTTTGACGTTGCCGACCCCTGAGCGCGAGTACGACACCCTGCGCGATCGGGTGGTTCGCTACCTGACCTTGCGGTACGGCGGCCGGCCCTATGTCGGGATCGTCCACCGGCTTGACAAGAACACCTCGGGCGCCTTGGCCCTGGCTCGCACACCAGCGGCCTTGCGGACGCTTCAGGAGTTGTTCAAGGCGCACGACGTCGATCGGCAGTATCTGGCCGTCGTCGAGGGCGCGGTTCGCCGCGAGAGTGGAACGATTAATCTGGCGCTTGTGACCGATCGCGGCGACCTGCGTCGAGGCGTGGCCCGCGAACCCGGTGAAGGGCGTAGCGCCGTCACGCATTACCGGGTCGTCGAGCGGTTCGGCCCGGTGGCGACCCTCGTCGCCTGCTGGCTGGAAACCGGCCGCACCCACCAGATCCGGATCCACATGGCCGAGATCGGCCATCCGGTCGTGGGCGATCCGGTCTACCGGCCCCGCGCCCAGCCAAGGTCCAAGGCCCATTTCCACCGCCAGGCGCTCCACGCCCAGACGCTCGGCTTTACTCACCCCTTGACCGGCGAGGCTGTTCAGGTCGAGGCCCCCTTGCCTGCGGACCTCGCCGAATTGACCATGGACCTGCGCAACCGCTACGGCATTCCCGAGGCGGGAGGGTGAGCTGCCCGCGCGTCGTTGTCGCGAAGGGTTTCTCCAAATCGCCTGACAAAATAAATCGCGATGAGTTCATTTCAAAAGACAATCGCCTGGACAGCTACCGCTGTTGCGTTCCACGTCTTGATCGTGATCGCGACAACGTCCGAGACATTTTTTTATGTGAACGTCGGTACGTCGCAGCCCCTCTTCGGTGGCTCGATCAACGCGATGGCGATTTTTGACGACGTTCATATTTATTACAAGTACGCGACGCTCGCGCTCGAGGGAAAGGTCCCATATCGCGATTATGTGATGGAGTACCCGATTCTTGCTTTTCCGCTGTTTGTGCTGCCCAGGGTGTTCGTGGACGACTTTGAGACGTACAAGGTCGCGTTCGGCGTCGAGATGCTGCTGGCCGACGCGGCGCTCGTTTATCTGGTGGCCAGGAGGGTCGGGGCTCGGGAAGGGATGGCCCGGGTGCCGGCGCGGTTGGCCTGGTATACGGCGTGCGTCCTGGCGTTCGGGTCGCTCACGGTGGCCCGGTTTGACTTCGCAGCCACGTTGTTCGGATTCGCAGGGGCTTTGTGGTGGTTCTCCGGACACAACGCCTTGGGCGGCTTGGCGGCGGCCCTGGGGACCTTGATGAAGATCTTTCCCGGCGTGGTCGCCGCGCCGGCCTTGGTCTGGGAGGCGCGTTGTTGGCGAACCTCAAGGATGCGGGGGAGTCTCGTCTTCGCGGCGACTTTGGCCCTGGGCGCGTCGGCCTGGCTGGCCCTGGGCGGTCGTCGGGTGGCGGAGTCGTTGGGGTATCATCTGGGTCGAGGCCTGGAGATCGGTTCGGTGTATTCCGGGATTTTGATGGTGGCGGGCCGGCTCGGCGGTTGGGAGATGCGGGCCGCGTACGTCCGTTCGGCCGAGGAACTGACCGCGCCCGGGTCGGCCCTGGTGACTCGCCTGGCAGTGGTCGCGCAGGGGTTGGCCCTGCTCTTGGTGATGATTCGTGCCCGAAAGGCGACCGATCAAGGCGACGGGCTCCGTTATGCCGCCGCGGCGGTTCTGGCCCTGATCGTGACAGGCAAGGTGCTTTCGCCCCAGTACCTGGTCTGGCTCTTGCCGTTCGTGGCGGTCCTGGAAGGCCCTTCGGCGCGGGTGTCGCGCTGGCTCTTCCTGGCGGCCTGCCTGGCGACGACGGCGGCCTATCCGTGGAGCTACATGGGCCTGGTCAACGGCTTCCACCCGCTTTCCCTGGCGATCCTGAACCTGCGCAACGCCTTGCTGCTGATCCTACTCGGCTGGCTCATGTTCGGCACCAGGGATGGGTTGGCTTCTGACCCGGGTTTGAAGGGCCTGAACCGATGAGGCATCAACCGCCGCCCCCCCTGCCCTACTTTCGATTCACGATCCGCCAGGTCATGATCTGGACGGGGATGGCCGCCGTGCTGTTCGCCCTGGCCGCTCCGGCAGCGCAGACGCGAGGCTGGGTCTCGGCGATCGGGTACATTGCCGCTTACGTGCTGGCGATGGTCGTGGTGGTCCGGGTCTTTCGCTGGATGGAGTAGCAATGTAGGGCGGCCGTCCCGGCCGAGGTTTGGATTTGCGGCCGGGACGGCCGCCCTACATGATTGCGCTGGGACAGACTCTCAGTGGTGGGCCGCTCTGGAGAGTTCGTCGCGTTGCTGGTGCGCGTCCTGGTCCAGGAGGTGGCCGTCCTGAATCTCCAGGACGAGGTCGTCAGGGGTGATGAACCGGCGGTCATGGGTGACGACGACCAGAGTGCTCTGGTGCTGCACCTGGAGTTTGCGAAGGATGCGATAAATCTCGTCGCCGGTCTTTGAGTCAAGCTCGCCGGTCGGTTCGTCGGCGAGGACCAAAACCGGGTCCTTGATGAGCGCCCTGGCGATCGCCACCCGCTGCTGTTCGCCGCCGGACATCTGATGCGGTCGATGGTTCAGGCGGTCGCCCAGGCCGACCTCCGTGAGCAGGTCGGCGGCCTTGAGCTTGAGTTCGGCAGTTAAGCCACGAGGTATGTAAGAGATCAAGACGTTATCAATGGCTGACAGGTTGCCGATCAGGTTGAACGACTGATAGATGAAGCCGACCTTGTGGCGTCGGTAGGCGTCTTGCTCGGCCTCGGCCATCAAGGTCAGGTCTTGCCCTTCAATGTGGATCGATCCCGAGGTCGGCCGGTCCAGGGCCCCCATCAGGTAGAGCAAGGTGCTCTTGCCCGACCCTGACGGGCCGACGATGAACGCGCAACGCCCCTTGGCGATCCGGCAGGTGATCCCGCGCAGGGCGTCGACCGACTGGTCGCCGCTGCGGTACGATTTCCACACGTCGGTGACTTCAATCATGAGTCGGGATTTCCTTGATGAGAACGTCTCGAAGTCATGAAAATCATAAATATCGTGATACTTTGAGTTTTCTTTGTAATTGATCGATAAGGGTGATCAATGCCCACCGAGCCTGATGGCGTCCATGGGCACCAGTCTGGCTGCGCGCCAGGCCGGGTAGAGGCCGCCGAGGGTGCCCATGACGACGGAGAGGCCGAGGCCCATCGCCAGGAGTTTGGGGGTGATATGGAGTTGGAGGCCGCCGGAGACGAACTGGTTGCCGATGGTTGTGCCAGCGATGGCGAGGAGGCAGCCGAGCACGCCCGCGAGCAGTCCGAGGTACACGCTCTCGGTCGTGACCAGGGTCAGGACGTTGGTTTTCGACCAGCCATTGGTGCGCAGGACGCCGAACTCGGCGAATCGTTCGGTCGTGCTCATGAGCATGGTGTTGATGATCCCGACGACGCCGACGAGCACGGCGAGGCTCATGATCATCATCAAGAAGGTGTCGAGCTGGCCCAGGATTCGGCCGAAGTTCGAGGCGAATTCTTCCATGCTCCGGGCGTCGATGCCCGGGAATTTGGCCTCGATCGCGCTGGCCATCTGCTCCATCTGGCCGGGGTCCTTGGCCTCAACGTAGATGCTGGAGACGGTCCCCGGCTTGAAGTTCAGGACCTTGCGGGCGGGTTCGATGTCCATGACCAGGACGACGTCGAGGAACATTGATCCTGTATTATAAATCCCAATGACGGTGAACGGATTGTTGCCGACGTTGATCGTGTCGCCGACTCGCCTGGGGCGTTCTTTGCCGTTTTCGGTGACCGGGAAATCGTTGGCGATCTTGGTGCTGATGACGACGTGGTCCTTGCCCTTGTCCGAAGGGTTGAGGAACCGTCCGCCTCCTTCGCTGGCGGGGAGGATCTTGCGGGGGTAGATGGCCCCTTTGAGGCCGGTGTGGCCGTCGATGTCTTGCCCCTGGACCACGATCGCGTCCAGGATGCTCTGGAACCGCTGCTCTCGGGAGCCGGAGAGGATTCCCTTGGCCACCTTGGTGATGAAGCTGGAATCCTCGATCGGGGGCGCGATTCCCCAGACCTCGGGCGCGACGGCCGAGATGCCGGGGATGTTCCAGAGGTCTTTGGCCAGGGACTCGTCAAGGCTGCTGAAGACCGGGCTGGGGGCGTTCTCGCGCAAGACCATCACCCCCTGGATCTGGCTGAGTGTGTCACCGACCAGATTGCGCAAGCCTCCGGAGAGGCTGAACAGGCCGAGCACGCCAAGGATCGGGATCGACAGGCCGGTCAGGGCCAGGACGGTACGAAGGGGGCGGGTCAGCAGGTTCCGCCAGGCGAAGTTCCACATCCAGGTGCCGCTCCAAGGTGCGGGGAGTCCGTTCCCGCGACCCCAAAAGGACGCCGGCCGACGTTGGCGGCGTTTGGGGTTCAGGCGATTATAGTTGAGCCGTCATTGGGGCCAAGAGCAGACCGGGCGGCTTGTGGGAATGCTCGCGAGGGACGGCGATCCGAAGCGTCTTGTGTAAGCCGCCAAGGTTCACCGGAATTGGGGAGGCGAATCGAGGTAAGAAGACGCGGGGCGAACGTCTGCCCCGCGTCGTGTGGTTTTCGCCGCAATTCTTGATCTGTCATGGAATTACGGGGTCGAGTGTTGCGGGTCGGAGCTGGGGTCTTGCTGGGGTGCGGCCTGCGGTTCAGGCGCGGGGGATGACTCGGTATTCTGAGGAGTCTGCGTTGAGGTTGGTTCTTGCCCTTCTCCCGAGTTGTCGTCGTCGTCGTCCCCTTGAACGCGCATCTCGAAGAGTTGTTTGAGCTGGCCGAAGGAACGAAGCGGGACGCTGCCGGTAATGGCGTCCTTGGACAAAGGGGGCGGCGGCGGGGCCGGTTTGGCGGGTCGAGGGGCCTGGGCTCGTTCGAGGCGACGGTCGCCGCCCAGGGGGCGTGGTCCGACGCGGCTCGGGCCGGTTTGTTGAGGCCTGCCCGAGGGCCGGCCGCCGCGCGCGGGTCCGGAGCCGCCGCCTTCGCCACCGGGTGCGCCTGTGCCTTCGCGGCGGGGGCCTCGGCTGGGTGCGCCGCCGCGGCGTTCACCGCTGGGCGGACCTTGCGGCCGGCCTTCGCCTTGCTGTGGTGGGCCGCCTCGACGGCCGCCGGGAGCGCTTCGGGGGCGTTCGGTTCCTGGCTGGACCATGGTGAGCGAGACCCGCTTACGTTCCTGATCGACGCCCATGACCCAGATGGTCACGACGTCGCCGACGCTGACCACGTCGTGCGGGCTCTTGATGTAGCGGTTGGCGAGCTGGCTGATGTGGACCAGGCCAGAGTCTTTCAGGCCGATATCGACAAACGCGCCGAAGTCCACGACGTTGAGCACGGTCCCCTTGAGTTCCATACCGGCCGAGAGGTCTTCGAGCTTCAGGACGCCCTTCTTGAAGATCGGTTTGGGCAGGTCTTCGCGGGGGTCGCGTTCAGGGCGGGCCAGGGCCTCAAAGATGTCGTGCAGGGTGGGCTCGCCGGTGCCGAGGTCGCGGGCCAGGGCTGGCAGGTCGGCCTCATTGAGCTTGGCGTGCAGGGCGGGCATCTGGTCCTTGTGCAGGAGCACCTCGGGGGTGAGCCCAAAGGTTTCCAGAAGCTTTTCGGCGATCGGGTAGCTTTCCGGGTGGATCCAGGTTCGGTCAAACGGGTGAGCTTCGTCGCGAATTTTGAGGAAGCCAGCGGCCTGGGTGAAGGTGGCCGGGCCGACGCCGTCAACCTCAAGCAATTGCGAACGGGCCGAGAACGGTCCTTGCTGCTGGCGACGCTCAACCAGGCGTCTGGCCGTCAGGGCGTTCAGCCCGGAGACGTGCCGCAAGAGTGGGACGCTGGCGGTGTTCAGGTCCACGCCGACGAAGTTGACGCAGCTCTCGATGACCGTATCGAGCGATTCCTTGA
>JBDTIR010000072.1:0-6944 GCA_039936275.1 Isosphaeraceae bacterium
CCGTGATGGTTCAGCAATTCCGCCAGATGTGCATTCGTCAAGAGTGCCTTGGTGGGAATGCAACCCCAGTTCAGGCAGATGCCGCCCAGCTTGTCGCGCTCGACGCAGAGGGTGCGCTTGCCGAGCTGCGCCGCGCGGATCGCCGCAGCATAACCCGCGGGGCCGCCGCCGATGACAACAAGATCATAATCGAGGGCCATGATCGCCTTCATGAAGAATTTAACCACGGATGAACACGAATAATTTTGGATTATTCAGAATTCGAATCTGAGTCAATCTGTGTTCATCAGTGGTTAAAGAGAATTTACAAGAGCATGGACGCCGGTTCTTCGAGTAGGCCTTTGAGAGTGCGCAGGAACTCGGCGGCCGAGGCACCGTCGACGGCGCGGTGATCGGCGGTCAGGGTGACGGTCATGACGGTGCCGACGACCAGGGCGTTGCCTTCGACGACCGGCCGTTTCTCGGCCGTGCCGACGGCGAGGATCGCGACTTCGGGCAGGTTGAGGATCGCGTCGAAACTTCGGACGCCGTACATGCCCAGGTTACTGATCGTGAACGTGCCGCCGGTCAACTGGGCCGGTGTCAGTTTACCATCGCGGGTCGCCTTGGCCAGGGATTCAGTCCCCTGGCGGATCTCGCGCAGTCCAAGCGTGTCGGCGCGCTGAAGGACGGGGACCATCAGGCCGCCGGGGATGGCCACGGCGATGCCGACGTTGACTTCGCCGTGCTGAGTGATCGCGTCGTCGCTCCATGAGGCGTTCAAGCCGGGGTGCCGGCGCAAGGCGACGGCGGCGGCCTTGGTCACGAAGTCGCCCACCGAGAGTTTGATCTTCTCGCTGGCCAGTTGGGCATTGAGCAATTCGCGCACATTGGCAAGTTTGTCAATGCGAATATCAACGGTCACGTGAATTTCGGGGGCGGTTTGCTTGGCCTGGAGCATGCGTTTGGCGATCGTCTTGCGCATCGGCGAATGAGGGATGCGCTCGGACGCCCGGGCGGCGCCTGGACTGGACGCCCGCCCTGAAGCGGTGGAAGTCCCTTTACGGCGTTCGAGATGGGCGTCCACGTCACTGCGGACCACCCGACCGCCAGGGCCGGAGCCGCGGACCTCGGCCAGGTCAAGCTGGGCCGATGCGGCGATCTTGCGGGCCAAGGGGGTGGACTTGATCCGGCCGCCGCTTTGGGCCGCGACAGGTTCGGGCGTTGGGGCCGCCTCGGCATGGTCACTTTGGCCGTTGGTGGGGTGCGATCTGTCCGCATCGGACTGGTTGGGAGCGTTGGGTTGTTCCTGGCTCGTGGAGCCATTGCGAGGCTCGGCCGTGTTCAGGCTTGCGGCGATCGACTTCGGGTCTTCGCCTTTCTTGGCCAGGACCATCATGCGCTGGCCGAGGGCGATGTCCTCTCCTTCGCCGACGTCGAGACGGGCGACGGTCCCTTCGTCGAACGCCTCCATCGGCATGACGGCCTTGTCGGTCTGGACCTCGGCGAGCATGTCTCCTTCCTTGACTGTGTCGCCGACCTTGACCAGCCACTTGACCAGTTGCCCGCTCTCCATGGTCGGGCTTAGCTTGGCCATCTTCACTTCGATCGGCACGGGTCATTCTCCTCTTCGGCGAGCGCGGTGATTGAAGACGAGGAGCCAACGGTGTCCGGGGTCGGAACGGGGTTTGGTTGGGCGTTGTTCACTGCCCGGTTCCCGACCAGAACCCCGTTGCCTGATCCGCTCTCCGTCTCCGGCGCGATCTAGACCTTACGGTAGAGCACGTCGTGGACCTGGGCTACGACCCGTTCGACCGACGGCAGGACTGCGGCTTCCAGTTTGGAATTATAGGGAATCGGTGCGTCGCGGGCGGTGACGCGGCGGATTGGGGCGTCAAGCTCGTCGAAGGCGACCTGATAGATTCGGTCGGCGACGCCCGCGCCTAGACCGCAGTAGGGCCAGTTTTCCTCGACGATCACGGCGCGATGGGTCTTGACGACCGAGCCCAGGAGTGTGTCCAGGTCGAGCGGTCGGATCGTCCGCAGGTCGATCACCTCGGCCTCGATTCCTTCGCCGGCCAGTTGTTCGGCCGCTTTCAGGCTCGTATAAAGCGATCGGGAGTAGGTGATGATCGTCACGTCCGACCCTTGCCGCACGATGTTTGCTTTGCCGAGCGGCACGAGGTGTTCCCCGTCGGGCACCTCACCGCGCATGCCGTAGAGGTTTTCGTGTTCGATGAACAGGACCGGGTCGTCGGAGCGGATCGCGGTCTTGAGCATCCCCTTGGCGTCGGCGGGGGTGGCGGGCATCATGATGGTCAGGCCGGGGACGTTAGCAAACCAGGGTTCGGGGCGGTGCGAGTGGGTCGCACCCAGGTTGCCGGCCATGCCCGAACTGCCTCGAAAGACGATCGGCACAGCGAACTGACCGCCGCTCATGTAGCGCAGATTAGCGGCGTTGTTGACGAGTTGGTCAAACGCCACCAGGCTGAAGCTATAGGTCATGAACTCGATGATCGGCCGCAGGCCGACCATTGCCGCGCCCAGACCGATGCCGGAGAAGCCGGACTCAGAGACCGGCGTATCGACCACCCGGCGGGCGCCGAATTGATCGAGCATCCCCTGGCTGACCTTATAGGCGCCGTTGTATTCGGCCACTTCTTCCCCCATGAGGAAGACGCGGTCGTCGCGCTCCATCTCTTCGGTCATCGCCTGTGTCAGGGCCTCGCGATAATGCAGAACGGGCATGGCGTCACTTACTCCTGCGGGATATGTGGGGCCACGGTAATGTCGTCGAAGAGGGTGGACAGCGACGGCTCGGGGGCCTCTTCGGCGAAGTCGATCGATTCTTCGACCTCGTGTTTGACCTTCTCGTGCAGGTCTTCGAGCAAGGCGTCGTCGACCCAGCCGCGTTCCTTGAGGATGGTTTCGTAGAGCAAGATCGGATCGCGCTGCTTGGCCTGCTCGAGTTCTTCCTTGGAGCGGTATTTGGCCGGGTCGCTCATCGAGTGGCCGCGGAAGCGGTACGTTTTGGCATCAATGAAGGTTGGTCCTTCGCCAGCCCGGGCGCGGGCGGCGGCCTCGCGGGTGGTCTTGGCCATGAGTTCGATGTCGTGGCCGTCGATGGTGACGCCGGGGATGCCGTAGGCGGTGCCGCCGCGGATGGTCAGGTCGAGCAGGCAGGAATGGCGGTGGAGATGGGTGCCCATCGACACGCCATTGTTTTCGCAGACGTAGATGACCGGCAGTTTCCAGAGGCTCGCCATGTTGAAGGCTTCGTGCAAGGCCCCTTGGTTCATGGCCCCGTCGCCAAAGTAGCAGATGCAGACGCGGTCTTCGCCCCGGTATTTGATGGCGAAGGCGACGCCAGCCGCCAGGGGGATATGGCTACCGACGATCGCGTGACCGCCGAGAAAGCCTTTCTCGACGTCGAAGAAGTGCATCGAGCCGCCTTTGCCCTTGGAGCAGCCGGCTTCCTTGCCCAAGAGCTCGGCCATGGCGATCTTGACGTCCATCCCTCGGGCGATGGCGTGGCCGTGGTCGCGGTAGGCGGTGATGACGTAGTCGTCTTCGCGGAGCACGCCGATCGAACCGACGGCGATCGGTTCTTGTCCGTTATAGAGGTGACAGAAGCCGCCGATTTTCTGGTTCTGGTAGAGCTTTGCCGACCGCTCTTCGAACCGGCGGATCAAGAGCATTTGACGCAACCAGCCTACGGCCTGGTTGCGAGTGACAATCGGCTTGACCTCGGTCTGTGCGTGTGCCATTGAGTTCAGCTCCTGCACTATCGGGCGTCTGGCTGGATCCTCGCCCTCCGCCCTGAGGCGGCGCAAACCGCTCGGGGATCGAGTCCCCGGAGGCGGGGAACCGGCGGACGACCGGGGGGAGGTTGCCAGCCTCGGAAATAACGAAGTAATCGGACCATCTTACCCAAAACGGACAATCTTGATCCAGGCGAGGTCGGCCAAGATTCAAGCCTCTGGGCCGACGGTCGCGGGGTCTGTTGGAAAACGCCAACCGGCCCAACGTTCCTCAAAAGCTGGGGCCGGCAGTCCCTCCGACCCCCAATTCGCTACGAGTCTCCAGGCCGGCATTAGAGTCCGCCCGGTTTTCGACGTCAATCCAAATCGGCCTCTCAACCTCTATTCAAGTCGCCGTCCTGCTGGACGTCGACGGCTCGCCGCGTCCGGAGAGGAGCTGGCGGAGGACATAGTTGAGGATCCCGCCGTGCTTATAATACAGGATCTCTTGCGGCGTGTCGATCCGGACAGTCGCGGTAAACCTCTGGGTCATACCGCCGGCCTGCTCGACCACGACGGTCACTTCTCGGCCTCCTGGACTGTCGGACAGGGCCTCGGCCAGACCTTCGACCGCGTACACGCCCTCGCCGGTCAAGCCCAGGCCCTCGGCATTGTCGCCGGCACCGAACTGGAGCGGCAGGATGCCCATGCCGACCAGGTTCGAGCGGTGGATGCGTTCATAGCTCTCGGCGATCACGGCGACGATCCCGAGGAGCTTCGGCCCCTTGGCCGCCCAGTCGCGCGACGACCCGGAGCCGTACTCTTTACCCGCCAGGACGATCAGCGGAACTCTTTGCTCTTGATAGCGTTCCGACGCCTCAAAGATCGACGTCACATCGCCGTCGGGCAGGAAGCGGGTGTAGCCCCCTTCGGTTCCAGGGGCGAGTTGGTTCCGCAGGCGGACGTTGGCGAACGTCCCTCGGACCATGACCTCATGGTTCCCCCGGCGCGAGCCGTAGGAGTTGAATTCGGAGACCTCCACGCCGTTGTCGAGCAGGTATTTGCCCGCGGGGCTTTGCACCTTGATCGCCCCTGCCGGCGAGATATGGTCGGTCGTGATGCTGTCGCCCAAAAGGGCCAGAATCCTCGCCCGCTTGATCTCGGGCAGCGGGGGAAGTTCGATGCCCATCTCCTCGAAATAGGGCGGGTTCTTGACGTAAGTCGACGCCTCGTTCCAGGCGTACAGGTCTCCGTGGGGCACCGGCAAGGCCTGCCAGCGTTCGTCGCCGTCGAAGACCTTGCCGTACTTCTCACGGAACATCTCGACCCGAACCGACTTGAGGATCGTCTCCTGGACCTCTTCTCGGGTCGGCCAGAGGTCTTTGAGGAAGACTGGCTGGCCGTCCTTGCCGGTGCCGAGCGGTTCCTTGTAGAGGTCGATGTCCATCGTGCCGGCCAGAGCGTAAGCGACGACCAAGGGGGGGGACGCCAGGTAGTTGGCGCGAACCTCGGAGTTGATCCGGCCTTCAAAGTTGCGGTTGCCCGACAGGACGGAGACGGCGACCAGGTCGTCGTCGTGGATCGCCTGGGAGATTTCCAGGGAGAGCGGGCCGGAGTTGCCGATGCAGGTCGTGCAGCCGTAGCCGACCGTGTTGAACCGGAGCTGGTTTAATGGCTCGGTCAGGCCGGAGTCATTGAGGTATTCGGTAACGACCTTTGAGCCCGGGGCGAGGCTGGCCTTGACCCATGGTTTGGTGGTCAGGCCCTTTTCAACGGCCTTCTTGGCCAGAAGGCCGGCGGCGATCATCACCGAGGGGTTGGACGTGTTGGTGCAACTGGTGATTGCGGCGATGACGACCGAGCCGTGGCCGATGTACCCCTGGTTCAAGGGGCGGTAGGCCGCCGAAGGGGCGTGCGGGTCTTCAACCCCGACGGCGGTACCGCCGCCGCCTTCACCTTCAAGCCGTTGCTCGCTCTTGGGATCGGTCACCGTGGCCGCGCTTGTCGCCAACTGTACCGGGCGAACCGGGCGAACCGGGCGGGCGTCGAGCATCAGTTGGAGCGAGGTTTCCCAGGCTTCCTTGGACTCGCGGAGCAAGACGCGGTCTTGAGGACGCTTGGGTCCGGCGATGCTCGGCACGACGGTCGCAAGGTCCAGTTCCATGATGTCGGTGTATTCCGGCACAGGGGCGCCCGGGACTCGGAAGAGGCCTTGTTCCTTGGTGTAGGTCTCGATCAGGCGGATCAAGTTCTCGGGTCGGCCGGTCAGGCGAAGATACTGGAGCGTCTGGTCGTCGATCGGGAAGATCCCGCAGGTAGCTCCGTACTCAGGGGACATGTTGCCGATGGTGGCGCGGTCGGCCACGGGCATGTGGTCCAGACCGTCGCCGAAGAACTCAACGAACCGGCCGACGACGCCTCGACGCCGGAGCATCTGGGTGACGGTCAGGACCATGTCGGTCGCCGTCGCGCCTTCGGGCAAGGCGCCGAAGAGCTTGAACCCGACGACCTGGGGGATCAGCATGGATACCGGCTGGCCGAGCATGGCGGCCTCGGCCTCAATGCCTCCGACGCCCCAGCCGAGCACGCCCAGGCCGTTAATCATGGGCGTATGTGAATCGGTGCCGACCAGGGTGTCGAGATAGGCGATCGGAGCATGGGCTTCGTCGGTGGCGTCGGACGAAGTGAAGACGACTCGGGCGAGGTATTCCAGGTTAACCTGATGGACGATCCCGGTCTCAGGCGGGACGACGCGGAAGTTCTTGAAGGCGTCCTGACCCCAACGGAGGAACGTGTAACGCTCCTGGTTGCGGTGGTACTCCATCTTGGTGTTAGTCGAGAGCGATCGAGGGGTGCCAGCCTCATCGACCTGGACAGAGTGGTCAATCACCAGCTCGACCGGCTGAAGTGGGTTGATCTTGGTGGGGTCGCCGCCGAGTCGCTTCATGGCGTCACGCATGGCGGCGAGGTCCACGACGGCGGGGACGCCGGTGAAGTCTTGCAGCAAGACCCGGCTGGGCCGGAAGGCAATCTCTCGGCTCGGGACCGCTTTCGGGTCCCACCTGGCGAGGGCGAGGACGTCCTCGGACGTCACCGAGACGCCGTCCTCATGACGGAGCAGGTTTTCCAGGAGGATTTTCAAGGAGAACGGCAACCTGGCCAGGTCTACCCCTGCCGATTCCAGGGCCTTGAGCCGGAAGTATCGGAAGGAGTGCTCACCGACCT
>JBDTIR010000073.1:0-2728 GCA_039936275.1 Isosphaeraceae bacterium
CGATTGCTCAAGCTCTTGCCAGGCGTTGGCGACGTCAAGGCGGCAACTTTGGTCGCGCATTTGACTGCGTCGGCCGACCCTTTGGCGACACTCGCAACTGCCGAATTGATGGCGAAACTGCCAATCAAGGCCAAAGGGCACTTTGCCGGGTTCGTGGCCGATTTGCGTAAGGTCCAGAGGGTCGCGCCCGAAACCCACCCCGCCGAGGCCATCGGCGCGATCCTTCAAGGCGGCTATCCGGCGACCGCTCGCCTGAAATACGCCGACAGCCATCCCGAAAACCGGCTTGCAGACGTCGAGCAACTGGCGGTGCTCGCGGTCCGGTATGACAGCCTGGAAAAGCTGATCGCCGACCTGCTTCTGGCAGGAGACGTCTCCGGCATGGACAGCGTCGAGGCTGACGAGACGGAGGAAACCCTGGTCCTGAGCACGATCCATCAGGCCAAGGGGCTTGAATGGTCGGTCGTGTTCATCCCCCACCTGGTCGAAGACGGCTTCCCCAGCGCCCGGGCCCTGAACGACCCGGGGGGCGAGGACGAAGAGCGCCGGGTCTTCTACGTCGCGGTGACGCGAGCGATGGATGAACTCTGGCTCACTTACCCACTTATGCTGACTCGTCCAGGGCGTGGCGGCGCCATGATTGCCGAGCCCAGCCGGTTCCTCACCGAGATCGACCAGGACCTCTATGAGCCGGCGACCTTGGAGACCGACATCGACCTGGCCTGGACCAGCGGCCTGAAACCAGACGCGCCGACCCGTTGAGCCGACATTTCGACTTTGCCCGGAGCGTTCATGGACCTCTCTGCCCACATCGACGGCGACGGCCCGCCGTTCGACAGCCCGGACACCTTGCTCAACGCTTTGCGCGATCATCCCGATTGGGACGAATCGAGGCGAGAGGCGCTCTTTGACCGCCTGATCGGGCGGTTCCCTCGCGCCTTGGTCATTGCTGCTGTACGCAGCCGACTTGGCGACCTGAGCGGGGCCGACGCCGAAGCAACTTTGCGCGTGGTCGAGGCCGAAGACGCGCCCGACCTCTTCCAGACCCTGGCCGATGCGGTGCGCAATCAGCCCAATTTGCCGCCAGAACGCGCCCGAGAAGCCCTCGCCTTGCTCCAGGGGGTTGGCCTGCTGGACCACGATCCCGCCCTGGCCGAGCGGTGGACCAACTTGAACGAGGCGATTGACGACAGTGGATCGCTGGCCGAGCTGGCGGCGCAGCTTGACGAGGGGCCGGACGCGGCCTGGATCGCTTTGCAAGGTTTGGAGGCGATCGAGCCTTCGGTTCGTGCCGAGATCGTGGCCGGCCTGGCCGATCAGCCGGTAAGTCCTGGCCTGATCGCCTTCCTCAGGATGCTCGCCTTCACCCACGAACCGACGACCAGGGCCGCCGCGCTCGACGCCCTGGAACGCCTGCCGGGTGAGCATCCAGGAGTCGCCGACGCCTGGGCCGAGATCGCCGTCGATCACCCCGAAGCCGAGGTTGCCGGGCGCGCTCGAAACTGGCTCGGCTGCGCGGCGGGAACCTCTTTGGATCGGGTGATGCAACCCGATCGCGACGGCCCTCGGCTGCGGCGGAGCTTGGTCACGGCCCTGGACGGCCAGGGGAGGGGGACCATCGTTCTGGTGGCCGAGGACGGCGGGGCGTGGACGGCCTCGGCCTTTCTCTGCGATGTCTTTGACGGCGTGCGCGAGGCAGTCGGCCGGATCGGTCGCGATCGTGACGACGCCGAGGCGTTCCTCGCTGAGTTCGCCAGCCAGCCCGACCGCGACGCCGTCGCCGACGTCCCTGAACTGGCGATTGGCTTGCTCGCCGGCAGTCTCATGCTCTGCGGCCCTGAGAGTTCGCCCGCCTTGCGGTTCTGGCTCGAGCGAACCGTCGGCCCCGGGTTCCGGCCTGGCCCTTTCCCTGGTTCGCCCGGCCTGGACGACGGCGAGGTCGCCCCCTCGGCCAGGGCCGCCGAACCCGCCCGAGACGTGTTGGACGCCTGCACCGACTGGCTCGACGATTCGGACCTCACGTATGATCTGGCTGAAGAACTCTTGCTCCGTGACGGCGGCGCGGCCCCAGACCCGGTTCGAGACTCGGGGGCGTTTCGTTATCTGTTTGAGCATCGCCTGCAAGGGCGGCTCGAACTCTACCGCCGAATGCTCCTCTGGATGGCCTCGTTCTGGCGGAGTTCCCAGGCCCCTGAACTCTCCAACGCGGCCCGCATGCTGGCCGCGCAACTCGCCGATCCCCAGTTTGACGTTCCTGGCCACCCATTCATTGTCGCCCTGATCCGCCGCAATCTGGAGCGCGCCCAGGCCGACCTCCGTCAAGGGATCGACCTCCGCGACCCGCGAACCCGCGCCCGGCAGGCACGGCTTGATTGGCCATGATCGGTCGGAATGGCAAGGAGACAGACCGAGATCCCGAGAACTGCGGGATTTCGGTCTGGGAATCACCTCTCCCGGATTCTCTTTGGCTTACTTCTTGTCGGACTTCGGCGGACTCGCTTTCGAGGGGCTCGCTTTCGAGGAGCTCGCTTTTTTATCAGCGATCTTCTTCTTCTTTTCTTTGTCCTTCGGCGCTTTGTCACCCATAACGAATGCCTCTTCCTAAACCTGTATTCAAAACCAGAACCATAGATTATGCCGGTCATCGGCGACCGCGCGAGGTCGTCGCGCGGCGGCTGGAACGCTCAGATGGGTTCGTGGCAAGACCGTCCGGGAGTCCGGCAGTCGT
>JBDTIR010000074.1:0-3267 GCA_039936275.1 Isosphaeraceae bacterium
GATCAAATCGTCCGCGCCCGGGTGCTTGAGCCGGTCGATATTGTTGTCACCAGCGCCGCGGGCTATCCGCTCGACACCACCTTCTATCAGTCGGTCAAAGGGATGACCGGCTGCCTGCCGATCCTCAAGCAAGGCGGCACGATCATCCTGGCCGCTTCGCTCGATCAAGGAATCGGCAGCCCCGAATTCGAATCACTCTTTCAAGAACATCCGACGCTCGAAATCTTCATGGAGCGCATCCTCGGCCGCGACTACTTCAAGCTCGACCAGTGGCAACTCGAAGAGCTGGCGAAGGTCCGCCGCAAAGGCCGCGTCAAGGTCGTCAGCGACGGCCTCTCTCCCGAGGTCCTCTCCAGCTTGTTCGTCGAACCCGCCCCCAGCGTGGAATCCGCCCTGGCCGCATCCCTCGCCGAATACGGCCCCGACGCCAAGGTCGCCGTCATCCCCAAAGGCCCCTACGTCCTGCCGACCCTGGCCGGTTGAGCACTTCGGGCGGCCCCAGCGTTGGCCCTTATGACTTCTCCAACAACCGCCGTAGAGTGACCTGTGCCGGGAGGGGTTGCCATGACGACATGGGATCGGGATTTCAATCCGTACCAGGCCCCCAAGTCGGCGCCGGAACCCTCAACCGAGCCGAAGCAAAAACCCGGGTCTACGCTGATCGAGTTGGCGATCTCCCTCTGGATCATTTGCGCCTTGTTCTGGGTGGGCCTGCCCAGGATCAGAGACACCCAGCGGTCGCAGGGAATCTCGATCGCGGAGTTTTCCTCGACGGATCATTACCTCAAGGATGTGTTTCTTGGTCTCCCGGCCGCGCTGACGGTCGGCCTTGTGCTTTGGCATTTCCGCCGCTATCTGGCCCGGCCGTGGATGTTGCTCTTTGCGCTCAACCGGGCGGTCGCCTGGTTGCGACGGACACGTGGGGCGAAGGAGACGTGATCATGCCGGGGCAGGGGGATGACTTCAACCCATACCAGGCGCCCGAAGCGCCGATTGGGCTTCCGCCCCGAAAGGCTGCGGACGCAAAGCCCGCGACCGGCTTCACGATCACGGAATCCCTGGTGATCATCAGCATCTTCCTGATCTTGATCGCGTTTCTGGGACCGTTCAGGTCGCAACGACATGGGCCGCGTGGCTCGACGCCATCGGATGCGACCTTCGCAATCCTGGCCCCTTGGCTGCTCATCGGCATCCCGGTCGCCATCATGACGGTCATTGCGTTTCGATCTTCCCGAAAACGGTTCGGTCAATGGCGGGTGCGGCGTCGGGACCGGAATTCAATGCGACCAGGCGAACAGGGTGATCGGCGTGCCGTCGGGGTCGAGGAGGCGGGCCTCGTGGAACCGTTCGTCAAGGTGCTCGATCACGGGGTCGACGGTCTCGCCCAGGGAAAGGAGGCGGGCACGCTCGACGTCGAGGTCGTCCACCTGGAAGACCAGGCGGGCCGAATCGCGCGGACCTTTTGAGGAGTCGTCCCCCTTCAAGGCCACGCGGCCGGGGCCGGCTTCGAGCAGGGCGAACCGGCGAGGAGCGTCCTCTAGACGCACGGAAAGGCCGAGAACGTCGCGATACCAGGCTAATGAGCGAGGCCAGTCGGTAACATGGATTTCAGTCATGAATAGCTTCAAATCATGAGATCCTGTTTTCAAATAAAGGGAACCGGGGACGTTAGGTCAATTCCAAGGGGGATGCCTTGACGGCAGCCGAGGGCGCGAACCGGGTTGGCGTTGACCGTGGTCGGGAATCGGCTAGAATTCGAATCCAAAGTGTGAGGGAAACGACCCGCCAACGAAACCCCATTTTTGAATGTCTGAAGGCCCCTTTGATGTCGGAAGAGAAGCCTCACGAGGACCTGGAGAGCGTCCGCCTGGAGAAGCTGAAGCGGATCGAGGGCCTGGGGCTCGACCCCTGGGGCCAGCGGTTCGACGACCAAGGCCCGATTGCCGAGGTGCGCTCCTTGAACGCTCCTGAGTCGGGCAGCGACCAGGTCGGGCCGAGGGTGCGCGTCGCCGGCCGGATCGTCCTGCGAAGGGGACAGGGGAAGGTCCACTTCCTTCAGGTGCGCGACTGGACCGGGCAAATTCAGGTCTTCCTGGGCAAGAAACAGGTGGGCGACGCCCACTGGTCGCTCGCCGGAGAACTCGACCTCGGCGACCTGATCGGCGTCGATGGGCACCTTGGCCACACGAAAACCGGAGAGCTGACCGTCTTCGCCGACGGCCTCACGTTCCTGGGCAAAAGCCTGCTGCCCCCTCCGGAAAAGTGGCACGGCCTGACCGACGTCGAACAGCGCAGCCGGCAACGCTACGTGGACCTGTTCAGCAATCCCGAGAGCCTGCAAACCTTTCTCGGCCGCTCCAAGATCGTGGCCAGCTTCCGCCGCGTACTTACGGAACAGGGGTTCATTGAGGTCGAGACCCCAATGATGCAGGCGATCGCCGGTGGGGCGGCGGCCAAGCCGTTCGTGACCCATCATAATGCGTTGGACCTGGAACTTTATTTGCGGATCGCCCCCGAACTCTATTTGAAGCGCCTTCTGGTCGGCGGCATGGAGCGGGTCTTCGAGATCGGCCGGGTCTTCCGCAATGAGGGGATCAGCCGCAAGCACAACCCTGAATTCACCATGCTCGAAGCCTACCAGGCGTACGGCGACTACCAGAGCATGATGGACCTGACCGAGGCCCTGATCGTCGGTGCGATCGACACTCTCGACGGCGTTTATCAGCGTCCCTGGGGCGAAACGACGGTCGATTTTACCCCACCCTGGCCGCGCCGACCGTATGCCGACCTGTTTCAAGAACACGTCGGCATCTCGATGAGCGACGGCGACGCGGTGCGGGCCAAGGCCGAAACTCTCGGGATCGCGACCGTGGGGAAAGACCCCGACGTCGTCAAGGGCGAGGTCTTCGAGGCGATCGTGGAAGACCGGCTCGACGGCCCGGTTTTCGTCATCGACTACCCGGCGGCGCTCTGCCCCTTGACCAAGCGAAAGACCGCCGATCCCAACATCGCAGAGCGATTTGAATTGTATGTTCATGGCATGGAACTGGCCAACGCCTACACCGAACTCAACGACCCCCGGTTGCAAGAAGCTCTGTTCCGCAACCAACTTGCCGGCCAGCGCGTGGAGGACTCGATGGCGACGATGGACGAGGACTTCGTGCGGGCGCTCAAGCACGCGATGCCCCCGGCGGGCGGCCTGGGCGTCGGTCTCGACCGGCTCTGCATGCTCTTGATGAACAAGGCAAGCATCAGGGACGTGATCCT
>JBDTIR010000075.1:0-4808 GCA_039936275.1 Isosphaeraceae bacterium
CGCTTCTGGCACAAGGTTTTGTTTGATCACGGCCTGGTCAGTACCCTGGAACCGTTCCAGAAACTCGTCAACCAGGGGATGATTCTCGGCGAGACTGAATATACAGGGTTCAAGGATGAGCAAAGCCAATGGGTCTCCGCCTCGGACGTTGAGGAGACCGACGACGGTCACGCCTTGAAAGGAAGCCGGCCTCCCGGAAAGGTTGTTGTGGTCAAGCTCAACGACGACCAGATCGTCAAGAAAGGGGATACGTTCGTCTTGGTCGGGGAACCGAATGTCCGAGTGGACGCTCGCGCCCACAAGATGTCCAAGAGCCGTGGCAACGTGATCAACCCCGACGATGTCATCAAGGAATACGGCGCTGACAGCCTTCGACTCTTTGAGATGTTCATGGGACCGCTCGAAGCGGTCAAGCCCTGGAGCATGAAAGGCGTCGAGGGGGTGTTCCGCTTCCTCAGACGCGCCTGGCGTCTGGTCGTCGCTGACAACGTCGAGGAGGTTCAGCTCGATCCTCGCGTGCAGGACGTCTCGCCAACCCCCGAGCAAGCGAAACTCATCGCCAGAACCGTAGCAGGCGTGACCGACGACCTCGACGCCATGCGGTTCAACACGGCCATCAGCAAACTGATGGAGTTTACCAACGCCTTGACTTCCAGCGAGACCCGACCCAAATCCGCGCTCGAGACCTTCGTCCTCCTGCTCGCCCCGCTCGCCCCGCACCTTGCCGAGGAACTCTGGCAGATTCTCGGCCACGACCAGTCCTTGACCTATCACCCCTGGCCGACCTTCGACCCCGCCCTCTTGCGCGACCTTGAAATTGAGGTCCCCATCCAGATCAACGGCAAGGTCCGCGCCCGCATCAAAGTCCCCAGTGACGCCGACCGCGCGACCTTGGAGCAAGCCGCCCGCGACGACGACCGGATCGCCCACTTCCTTGAAGGCCAGACCACCAAGAAAGTGATCGTCGTGCCCGGCAAATTGGTCAACTTCGTTCTTGCCAGCTAGCACACTGGAGGTTGAGGCGCACGCCGAATTCAAAAAGACCGGCGTGCGTCACTTCCCCCCTTTGACCGGCCGACGGCCGAAGACCTGATACGTTTTCGCCTCCAACTTAGTACCACCGACGTCGGCGCCAATATTCCAGAGCGGAACAACCTGGAACAGGTCCCAGCCTTCCTGGTCGAGGGAGTTTAGTGTCTGGACGATCGCCTCGGCCTGGACTTCCTGGCTCAGATACTCTTGATGAGGGCGTTCAGCCTGGTCCTTGGGTTCGTCGCTCGGTCTGGCGACGGCGAAGGCCGCGGTCACGGCGACCAGGGAGACAGCGGCGAGCAACCAGGGGCGAAACGTGGCGCGGAGGCGGGTCATCGGGTTCGTTCCTTTTTCGAAAGAAAAGCCGGGCGAAGGTTCCAATCTCGGGCGAGGCAACAGGCCTTGTTTCGTCTATAATACGGTGGAACCTCTCCTGCTCAAACGGAGCGGACACTTCAACACCCATTGGCCCTCGGCAGATCGCATGGCACGCTCGCGCTACCTCATCGGCATTGATCTGGGCACGACCAATAGCGCGGTGGCCTTTGTGGACACGCGCGGTCGCGAACGGCCGTCGGCCGACATCCGACCGTTCGACGTTCCCCAACTGGTCGCCCCTGGCGAGACCGCGCCCAGGGCGATGCTCCCCTCGTTCGTCTACCTTCCCGGGCCCCACGAACTACCCCCGGGGGCCGCCGTCTTACCCTGGAAAAGCGACGCCGACCGGATCGTCGGCGAGTTCGCCCGCATCCAGGGGGCAAGGGTGCCGGCCCACCTGATCGCGAGCGCCAAGAGTTGGCTCTGTCACAGCGGGGTCGATCGCGAGGCTGACATCCTCCCCTGGGGCGCTCCGCCAGACGCCCGCAAGATCTCGCCGGTCGAGGCCGCCGCCGACATCCTCCGACAGATCCGAGACGCCTGGAACGCCAAGATCGCCAAAGGAGACCCCGACGCCGCCCTGGAAGCGCAAGAGGTCGTCCTGACCGTCCCTGCCTCGTTTGACGAGGCCGCCAGAGAGCTGACTGTCGCCGCGGCCAAACGCGCCGGGCTCCAGAATTTAACCCTTCTGGAAGAGCCGCAGGCCGCGTTTTATTGCTGGATCGTCTCGCACCAGGACGGCTGGCAGAAACAGGTCCGTGGCGGTGAATTGATTTTGGTCTGCGACATTGGCGGCGGCACGACCGACTTCAGCCTGATTACCGTCGTTGAGACCCCCGAAGGCCCGGGCTTCCGCCGCGTCGCCGTCGGCGACCATCTGATGCTCGGAGGTGACAACATCGACCTGGCGCTGGCCCACCATGTCGAACGCAAGCTCGGCGGCGCCCGGCTCGATCCCGAACAGTGGAGCGCCTTGCGCTACGCCTGCCGGATCGCCAAGGAAAAACTCCTGGCCGACGACGCCCGGGCTGACCGCTGGCCGGTCACGATCGCCGGTCGAGGCTCTCGGATCATCGGCGGCAGCCTCCAGGCAACCTTGACCCGTCAAGAAGTCCTCGACATCGTCCTTGACGGCTACTTCCCGATCACTGGCCATGCCGAAGGCCCAACCCGAGGCGCGAAGCTCGGCCTCCAGGAATTCGGCCTACCGTTCGTCGCCGACCCAGCCATCCCCAAACATCTCAACGCCTTTCTCCGACGACATAAAACTGCATCTGTCGATCAGACCGACCAAACCCTCGACGACCGCCCCGCTCGCCCCGACGCCATTCTCTTCAACGGCGGCGCGCTCACCCCCAAGGTCGTCCGCGATCGCCTGGTCACCTGCGTCTCATCCTGGTTCCCCGCCGAGCCCGGCGCCGCGCCCTATTCCCCCAGGGTCTTGAGTAACACCTCGCTTGATCTGGCCGTGGCTCACGGCGCAGCCTATTACGGCGTGGTCCGTCGCGGCGGTGGCATCCGAATCGGCGGCGGCACTGCCCGCTCGTTTTATCTCGGCTTCGAATCCAATACGCCCGAAACCCCCTGGCTCTGCGTCGTTCCTCGCGACGCCCAGGAAGGTGATGAAATCACGATTGCGGAACGTGATTTTGATCTCTTGATGGGCCAGCCCGTCGCCTTCCCCCTGGCCAGCAGTTCCGTCCGCGCCAACGACCAGGCCGGCGACCTCGTCCACAACGACCCCGATACGATTCTGCCGTTGCCCCCCTTGGTGAGCTTGATGCGCGTCGGACGCAAGGCGAAGGCCGAGCGGGTGCCGGTGCGCCTGGCGGCCAGGGTCACGGAAGTCGGCACCATTGAACTCTGGTGTCAGTCGCGCACCGACGACCGTCGCTGGCGGCTGCAAATTCAGCTTCGAGGTTCGTCCGCCGCACCTTCGCCCCATCTCTCCGTCACCGGCGGCGAAGCCGATCAGGTCATTATTGAACAATCCGAACTCGACGCCGCGATCGCCGCGGTCGGAGTCGCCTTCGGCGCCGTCGTCCCTCCCCAGGAGCACGGCCCGCCTCGCCTGGTGAAGCGGCTCGAAGAAATTCTCGACGTCCCGCGCGATCAGTGGCCGCCGTCAGCCCTGCGTGCCTTGTGGGAACCACTCCGCGACCTGGCCGACGCCCGCTTGAAGGGCCCTCGGCACGAATCACGCTGGCTGAACCTGGCCGGGTTCTGCCTTCGACCAGGGTCCGGCTACCCGCTCGACGAACTGCGCATCAAGGCCCTCTGGCCGGTCTTCCATGCCGGGGTTCGCCACACGAAAGACCTGCAATGCTGGGCCGAGTGGTGGATTTTATGGCGAAGGGTCTCCGCCGGGTTGAATCGTGCTCATCACGATGAGATCCATCGACGCCTTTTACCTCTGCTCAACCCTCCCAAAGGGGGCCTTGGCAAGAAACCCTCACGACCGAAGCCCGAAGCCCACGAACTGGCCGAAATCTGGCGATGCGCCGCCAGCCTCGAACGCCTTGACGCCGCTCACAAGCAATCGCTTGGCGACCTCTTGATTCGCGACGCCTCGCGGCCAAACCTCCCCGGTTACGCGCTCTGGTGTCTCGGACGACTCGGCGCCCGGATTCCGCTCTACGGTCCCGCCAACACCGTGGTCCACCGCACCGCCACCGAGCGCTGGGTTTTGGCCTTGCTGGATCGCCCGTTCGCTCCTGGCCGCGAGACGACCGACGCCCTCTTCTGCCTCGCGCAACTCGCCCGAGTCTCCGGCGACCGCGTCCGTGACCTTGACGACCCGATCCGCCACCGCGTCCTTGCCCGTCTTGAATCCCTCGGTGCCGACGAAACCACGCTCCGCCCCGTCCGCGAATACCACGAGCTGGAAGCCGCGCAGCAAGGCCAGGCCCTCGGCGACGCCCTACCGGTGGGTTTGCGCCTGATTGGCGAGACCGAAACCGTGGCGGGATAAACACGACTCAACAGTGCGAGTGCGCGGCGAATTGTGAACATAAATTTACATTACTTCGGAGTATTGCAGGAATCTCGCTCCCAACTTGCATGCGATTGTCAAGTTTGTTAAGATCAACCTTGCGCCAATTTTGGATCGATTTCGTCTCACTCAGCGATCATTCGCATCAAAGAGTGACAAACAAAACGATGTACTCACCACATACCTGGCGCGCGAGCGGTCCCGCAATGCGACCGAGGCCAACTCAAAGGAGCCGGACACATGAGATTCGCGAGAAGGACTGAACGAATTGGGGGATTCGCCCTGGCGTGCGCCTTGGTTCTGGGACTTTCGGCACAGGCCGAGGCCACTATAAACCTGAACTGGGAGGGCCAAAACTGGACACTTATGAACGGTGCCAATCAAAATGCTACCATTGAAGGTACTG
>JBDTIR010000076.1:0-3345 GCA_039936275.1 Isosphaeraceae bacterium
TGCGGTACGTCAACGGCGGCGGCTTCTGGGAAAGCCCGACCTTGGTTTTGGCGTCGTTTCCAGGATCTTGACCTTCGCTTGCCTGACCCTGGCAATCCTCTCCGTCGCCAGCGGAAAACTCTACGCCATTGCCGGCGAAGGGCGAACCGTCGGCCTGGGCGAGGAACCCCTCTGGTTCCCCAAGGACGCCGTCGCCTTCGCCGGACAGGAAGGCATGCCGACCCGATTCGTCTGCTTTCATAACGGGCATGCGGCCTTGTATGAATATTTAAACGGATCGTATGGAAAAGTCTACACCGACGCACGTCTGGAAGTGATGGGGCCGGAACTCTACGGCCGGTATATTGACCTGGAGCGGCAAATTTCCGGAGATCAAGGGGGGTGGCGGCAAGAACTCGACGCCCTGGGCAAACCGGGCATTCTGGTCGATACGGTGCATGCCGAGTCGTCCCCCCTGGTCGCCACGCTCTTGCTTGATCCCGGTTGGCGGTGCGTCTGGTTTGACCCGATCGCGGCGGTCTTCGTTCCTGAAGGAGCGGCGACCACGTTTCCGACCGTCGATTTCTCCGCGCGTCATTTCCATCCCGATCCCAAGACCGACCCCCACGGCCCCTCGGCGCTCTTGGCCTCGACAAAAGCCTTGCGCAACGTCGTCGCCGCCTTGCAATCGAGGCGACGGACCGACCGGGCCGATCCGTTGATCCTGCTCGGACAAGGTCACGCCCGCCGAGCCCTCGCGATCCGTCCAGGGGCGGCCGACGGTTGGAAGTGGCTCGGCCAGCTTGAATGGTCGCGCGAGCAGGTCAGTGAAACGCCCGTGGCAAGGTTCCGCAAGCCGTTTGATCCGACGTTTGATCTTATTTCGGTACGAAGCACATATACCTTGCGGCGCGCCCTGGAACTCTCGGGCGACGACTTCTCAACCTTGATCTCGCTCATGTTGGTTTATCAAGCACGTATGATGAACCAGGAAACCTTGCAGGTGATGGAGCGGCTGTCCAGGCTCAGCCCGATCAACCCGAGCCAGGCGGCCTTGCTGGACCATCTTCCCATCGAGATCGCCAAGCTGCGCGCAACCTTGGGACCGGAACCAGGCGAAGGGTGGAAGAACCTGAGCGACCTGAATGCGCAGTGGAATGCTCGGCTCGACGCCGGCCGGGTTGCATCGGCGGCCGACCTGCTGGAACGGGCCTACCGGGCCGAAGGACGCCCTTGGACCGTGACCGACCGCCTGGCGACCCTCTGGCTTCATCTTGGCGAACCTGGACGCGCCCGAATCGCCTGGCAAGCGGCGATCAAGCCGCCCAGGCCTGCGCTGGTGTCGGCAAGAGTAGCCGTCACATACCTGATCGAAGGCGACTTTGACGCCGCTCGCCGCGCCTACCAGGACGCCCTTGCCGCCGAGCCCGACCTGTTCGAGGCCCATTACGCCCTGGCCGTGCTTGAACGCGACGCCGGCCGCGCTTCCCAGTCGCTCAAATCCGCCAAGGGCGCTGTCGAGCACGCCCCGACCGACGTGTCCAAGTCCGCTGCGAACGAACTTGTTACCGAGGTCCAGCCCTACGCGGGTACAGACCCCGCCCATCCGTGATGCCCAGGAGGATTCCAGATTCCAGATTCTGGAATCTGGACTTTGCAATCCTCCTGCCGTGATGCCATTCCGGTCTACCTCGATTTCGAGTATAGAAACATCGGCGCACCCCGCCCTCTTCTTGTTCACGCGGGGACCGAAAACAAAAGGGCTCGGAGGCCGACAATGGCGGCGAACGACGTGGAACGCGAGGTTGCGGCCTTGAGGGCCGAGATCCAGCAGCATAACCGACGCTATTATGTCGATGCCGAGCCAACGATCACCGATCGCGAGTTCGACGCCTTGATGAAACGGCTCGAAAAAATCGAGGCCGAACACCCGGAACTCGCGACCCCGGACAGCCCCACCAGGCGCGTCGGGGGCGAACCCTTGGCGGAGTTCCGGACCGTCGAGCACGCCGTCCCGATGCTCTCAATTGACAACACATATAACTATCAAGAAGTCCGCGAGTGGGCCGCACGTGTACGTAAAGGGCTCAACGCCGATGAGCCGATCCGGTACGTTGTGGAACTGAAAGTCGACGGCGTGGCCGTCTCGCTCCGCTATGAGCAAGGCCGGCTGACCCTCGGCTCGACCCGTGGCGACGGCTGGCGAGGCGACGACGTTACCGAGAACCTGCGCACCGTTCGGGGGATTCCCTTGGCCTTGGCCGACGATCCGCCAGCCGTGCTTGAAGTGCGCGGCGAGGTCTATATGACCAATACCGAACTCGTTCGACTCAACGACCTCCGACGAGCCAGCGGGGCCTCGCCGTTCGCCAACCCTCGCAATTCCACGGCGGGCTCGCTCAAGCTCCTGGACCCCAAGCTCTGCGCTCAGCGCCGGCTTCAGTTCGTCGCGCACGGCCTGGGCGAAGAGGGAGACCTGGGAACGTCGTCCTATTTTGAGGTCGTCGCCAAGATCAAGCACTGGGGAATTCCGGTCACGCCGCAGACGGTGCGTCTTGACACGATTGACGAGGTGATCGAGCACGCCCAAGCCTGGGAATCGCAGCGCAACACCCTCGATTTCCAGACCGACGGCCTGGTGGTCAAGGTGGACGACCTGGGACAACGGGCCAGGCTCGGCACGCGCAGCAAGAGCCCAAGATGGGTGATTGCCTTTAAATATGAAGCTGAACAAGCCGTAACTCGGATCGAGGACATTCAGGTTCAGGTCGGCAAGACCGGCAAGCTGACCCCCGTGGCCTACCTGACCCCGGTCCCTTTGGCTGGCTCGACAGTCAAGCGGGCCAGCCTGCACAACGCCGATGAGATCGCCCGCAAGGACGTCCGGATCGGAGACACGGTGGTCATCCAGAAGGCCGGCGAGATCATCCCCCAGGTCGTCCGGGTCGAGACCGACGCCCGCTCCGGTACCGAGGTCCCGTTCACCTTCCCCACCACCTGCCCATGCTGCGGCGCCCCTGCGGCCCGAGACCCCGGGGAGGTCGATTTCCGATGCACCAATCCCCCCAACGCCTGCCCCGACCAGTTCAAGGAGCAGCTTCGGTTCTTCGCCCACCGCAACGCGATGGAGATCGACGACCTGGGCTCCAAACTCATCCATAAGCTGGTGGATCAAGGCTACGTCAAAACCTTGGCGGACCTCTACCGGCTTGAAGAATCCACCCTGGCCGACCTGGAACGCATGGGCGAGAAATCGGCCCAAAATCTGGTCAAGGCGATCGCAGCAAGCAAGACCAGACCCCTTGATCGGTTCCTGACCGCCCTGGCCATCCGCCACGTCGGCACGCGGGTCGCCGAACTCCTGGC
>JBDTIR010000077.1:0-3352 GCA_039936275.1 Isosphaeraceae bacterium
CCCCTAACGCCGAACGGATTCATTTTTCTGAACATACGGACGAGATCGCGGAGAACTTCCGATGCTACTTCGACTGGCGATGGTGAGCGCGGTGGCCTGCCTTGGATTCGACCTGCCGACCGAGAACGACTTGCAGTCGTGGACCCGGACCGGTCAGGTCTGGTGGGACGCCACAACCGCCCAATGGGTGATGCCCTCAACCGACCTCGCCCCAGACGCCGTCAACGAGCCCGAGGAGCCGCCCGACCATACCGCCCCCGCCCCCGAATCAGTTGTCGAGACGACTCCGACGACCACCGATGAGCCAGCCACGCCGATTGCCGAGACGTTGACGGACCAGGCGTTTGACAGCGTCGTGACCCAGATGGTCTCAACCTTCGCCACTGACGCGACTCCGTTGCCGACCGTTGCCGCTCTGGAGACTCCGAGCTTCGAGCCCGTCGAAGTGGGTGACGACCTGTACCCTGGCCTGGCCTATGAGCTGAACCGGGCTTCCGAAGGGACCCCTTTGCCTGCTCAGGCGGTCGCCCTGGCGGCCCCTGCCCCGACTCCTGAGCAACCTGAGGCAGAAACCTCCTCGCCTGGTGAGCGTTTGGCCACTGCCGTTCGCCTCACCAATCAGGCCGTGAGTGCATGGGTCGGCCTCCTGCGTCATGACGTCATGATCGTGTCGTCCCACGAGTAGTCGCGGGTTGTCTGCACCGCGAGCGATCCCGGGTCAGACATCCCAGAAGATCAATCCAACAATCGGCTCGGCGTTCCCTTTGATGCGGAACGCCGGGCCGATTCGCGTTGCGGGAAGGGCCGCGATTGGTCCACCCGATCATGGCTCGGTCTGTTGATCGGCGTCCGGATCGTCGTCGATCACGACCCGGCGATAGCCCAGTGAAATGGCGACCCGAAGTACTTCGCCATGAGTCGGAAAAGGCTTGCCGGACTGGACTTTGAATCGCTGCATCGCGTTCATGAACTCCAGTTCGTCCTCAGTGTATTGCTTCTCAAAAGTCGTCGGATCGATCCGCCGTCGCCGGTCTTTCTTGATCCGACGCTCGCCGGGTTCGGCGGGAGGGCTGTCGGTCGGGTCGCGTCGATCCTGTCCCGTGCGTCGCTCGTGAAACAAGGTATCCCGGGGATAGGCGGAAAAATCGAATTTTGGGGACGCCGACGGCGTCTCATCACTATCGGACATGAGCCTTGCCCCTTTTTGGATACCGAAACCAACCGGCGGGTCTTGGCGTCGGTCGCGCCGTTAGGGCCGGTTCAAGCGTTGAGGTATTTTGCGGATCAGGACCTCCGGCCACGTTCAAAAGCGCGTGGCTCAAAGTTCCAGTCCTGTTTGAGAGGCATAGGATGCCTCCGCCGGCCTGTCAATCCGTCGGGCCGTCGTCTTCCGTCTTTTCCGGTTTGGCTCAAGGTTCGCCATGTGCCATAATGGACGACAACACGAACGCGGTCTGGCGCATCGGCGACGAACCCAAAGGGCCGTCGAGAGGTTGCGCCCGGTGGACTCTAGCCGGTTCGTTGGAAATCTCGATATAATCGATGCCACCCGCGCGATTCAGGTCCGCAACTCCAATCGGTGGTTCCATGACGGCTCATCAAACTCGGAGATGGAAATCAGCCAGACGGCCGGGATTCTCCTCGATCCAGTTTGCGCCTTGACTCATCCTCCTTCGTTCTTGATGATTGAATGATCGTTCTTTTGATTTCCGAATTCCAGACAGCAAACGCGCTCCACTCACGGTCCCTTCTTCCGGAGAGTTACAAACATGTCAAGAACCACGCGACTGTGGAAGGGCATCGCCCCTCTGGCGCTGGGCGGCCTGATGCTGTCCGGAGCCCCGGTCTTGGCGGCCGGTGATCCGCCACCGCTCTCCGAGCAACTGACCGGCCTCGGCCGTCAGGCGGAGGACCAGGGGCGCGACTCTGAGGCGGCTGCCTTCTACCGCAAGGCCCTCTCGCTCGACCCGGCGAATCAGGAGGCCCGCCGCGCTCTCGACGGCCGCCTTCAACGCGTCGCTCTCCGACAAGACGCCGCCAGTATGCCTCCCGAGGCCGATCCTCCGGAAAACGCCCCCTTACAGGACCAAGCCGCCGACGCCCCGGCCGACACCCTCCCGGCTGAAGCCCCGACTGAAGTCCTCCCGGCTGATCCCAGCCCGGTCGAAGACACCACGTCGGCGGTCACGATCGAAGGCGCGATGGAACGTGAGCGCGTTCAGATCCAGCGCCGGATCGCCGACGTTCGCGAGCGCCAGGCACAGGCCCGCGACCTGCTCAACGCCGGTAATCCGGAGCGCGCGCTCGACGTCCTCCGGTTGGCCGTCAACGCCGTCGAGGCCGACGACCAGCTTCCCGAGGTCGATCGCCGCAACCTGATCCGCACCCTTCAGGCTGCGATCCTGAGCACCGTCCGCCGCGAGGAGATCATCGAGTCCAGCCGCGCCGAGGCTCAGCGGCTCGCCGCGGCGACCGCCCAGAGCCAACGCGCCCTGGAAGCCCTGGCCACCAACCAGGAGACGGTCAACACCTTGATGATCCAGTTCGACGCCTTGATGGCGCAGGGGCAATACAACGTCCTCTACAACGGCGGTCTCGGCGATATCGCCGCGGCGACCGCGCCGTTCTACGACGCCCGCATTCTCGCCCAGCAGGCCCGTGCTCTGGCACCCAACGACACCGCCCCCAGGGCCGGGATTCTGGTCGCCCAGTTCGAAGGGTTCCTCGCGCAAACCCTGGCGTTCGAGGAGATCAAAGAGTTTCGGTTCATGATGACCATGCAGGACGTCGAGCGGGCCAGTATCCCCTTCCCCGACACGATCACCATCGAATACCCCCCCGCCGAGTTCTTCCGGACGATTACCGAGAAACGCATCAGGAAGTACGAAGTGGCCTCGCTCGACAGCAAAGACCCCATGACGACCGCCATCCTTGAAAAGCTCAGCCAGCCGATCAGTATGCCGTTCGCCAATGAGACGCCGCTCGAAGACGTCATCAAGTACATCAAGACCGCCACCATCTCCCCCGCCCTGACTGACGGCATCCCGATCTACATCGACCCGATCGGCCTTCAGGAAGCCGAGAAGAGCGAGCAAACCCCGGTCAAACTCAACCTCGAAGGCGTCCCTCTGAAGCGCTCCCTCAAACTGCTCCTGAACCAGCTTGGCCTGACCTACACCGTTAAGGAAGGGCTGATGACCATCACCAGCAAGGACGCCAAGGACCAGCCCACCGAGATCCGCGTCTACCCGGTCGCCGACCTGTCGATCATCCCCCTCTCCCTGATGGGCGGCGGCGGCGGCGGCGGCATGGGCGGTGGTATGGGCGGCGGCATGGGTGGCGGTATGGGCGG
>JBDTIR010000078.1:0-9896 GCA_039936275.1 Isosphaeraceae bacterium
CAGCGGCCCTGGCCATGGGCGGCCTGCCGGTGCTCTTGTTCGGCTTGGCCGAGCTGGTTCATCAGTACGGCGGCATGCCATTGGGCTGGGCCCTGGTCTTGACGGCGGTTGTGGCCCTGGTTGTGGCTGCCATCGTCGGCGCGGTCGCCGCTCTCCGTTTGAGCCGTTGCTTTGAGAGCTTCCGCCGCTCTCGAGAGGAGTTGGTGCGCAACGTCTCCTGGATCAAGACCGTGCTGGCCTACAGCGGCAGGGCCTCCGCGTCAGGTCGTGGGCGCTAAGGATGTCGGCGAGTTGCACACGGCTTCAGAATCATTGAGGGCGTGTGCAACTCGCCGATTCGTTTCATCCTCAGCGATCAATTCCGAGATCAACTCGGGTCAACGTTGCTCGACCACGTCAGACACGACGTCGTCGACCAGACGCGCGGCGATGTCGGCCCGGGAGATGATGCCGACGAGTTGGTCATTGGCGTCAACAACCAGGAGCCGCCCGATACCTTGATCGCTAAAGACCTCTCGGACCTGAGTCATCGGGGCGTTGGCGCGTACCGTGACCGCCTGTCGGGTCATGACGTCCTCGACCGCGTGCATCGCCAGGTCGGGGAATTCGGCCAGGGCGAGAGCGACGTCGCGATCAGTCAGGATGCCGATCGCTCGACCGTCCTCGGTGATTGGCACGGCGCTACAGTCGGCGTCTCGGAAGATCATCACCGCCTCCAGGACCGTGCTGAATGGAGAACAGGTCCTCGGGGCGGGGGTCATCACGTCGGAGGCCGTGAGCTTCGCGAAATCGTTCGAACCGAACAGGGGCATTGGTCAAACCTCAAAGGGATCTCGGATGACAGATTGCGGAATCAATCCACGGACGTCAGACTTCGGTACGCAAGTCGTGAGCCGTCATTTCATGTCTTTGGAATATGTTCGGTGACCCAACGAGTCAGGCCTCTTTGAAGGGATACTTGTCGATGGTGTACTGGCTGATCTTGCCCGAGATGCTCCGGCGAGAGAGTCCACAGAGTTCGGCGCAGCGGCCGACGTTGCCTCGGCTTTTTTCCAGGGCCTTGAGGATATATTCCTTTTCGATTTGCTCGGTGGCGATCTTGAGGTAATAAGGCAAGGGTTGGTCCAGGTCGATCTCGAAGCGAGGCTTTTCATCGGGCAACGAACCGACGACCTTCATGGGCAGGTTTTCCAGGTTGATCGTCTCGCCAACGGTGGTCACGGCGGCCCGCTCGATTGCATTTTCAAGTTCACGGATGTTGCCCGGCCACTTGTAACCGATCATCTTATCCATGCTTTCCGGCGAGACCTTCTTGGGCGGCTCGTTGGCTCTGGTGTACTTGTTCAGGAAGTGCTGGACCAGAAGCGGGATATCCTCACTTCGTTCGCGCAGGGGCGGGAGCTCGATCTTGATGACGTTGAGGCGATAAAAGAGGTCTTCGCGGAATTTGCCCTCGCGGACCTCGCGCTCAAGGTTCTTGTTAGTCGCGGTCACGACGCGAAGATCAATGTTGATCGATTCATGGCCGCCGACCCGCTCAAACTGCTTCTCCTGGAGCACGCGCAGGAGCTTGGCCTGCATGGCGGTCGAGACGTCGCCGATCTCGTCGAGGAAGATCGTCCCGGTGTCGGCCAGCTCAAACCGCCCTTTGCGGCGGGCCTCAGCCGAGGTAAACGCCCCCTTTTCATGGCCGAAAAGTTCGCTTTCCAGCAAGGTCTCCGGCAAGGCCGCGCAGTTGACGGCGACCAGGGGGCCTCGTTCGTCACCGGCGTAATGGATGGCCTTGGCGATCAGTTCTTTGCCGGTGCCGGTTTCCCCCTCGATCAGGACCGTGCTCTTGGTGCCCGCGATGTGCCGGATCAGCTCAAAGATCTTGTGCATCTTTGGGCTTTTACTGATGATCGAGTGAAAACTGAATGACTCCTTGAGCTGCTGACGAAGTCGCAAGACCTCGTCTTGCAAGGCTCGCTTCTTCAAGGCGCGGTCGATCACCAGCTTGAGATAAGTCGGGTCGATCGGCTTGGTGAGGAAGTCATACGCGCCCAGACGCATGGCCTCGACCACACGGTCGATCGAGCCGAACGCGGTGGTCACGATCGTCGTCACCAGCATCCTTCGGCTGGCGATCTCACGGATCAGGTCCATGCCGCCCATTCCTGGCATGCGCAAGTCGGTCATCAAGATGCTGTAGTCGCTCGCCATCAAGGTCTGGAGCGCTTCCTGTCCGCTGGTCACGGCCTCGACGCTCAGTTCGTCGGACTCCAGGAGTTTGCGCAACTGCGTGCTACTATAGGTATCATCATCGACAATCAGGAGCTTCCTTCGCATGCGTGGCATCCTTGAGGAAGAGAGACAATCGGGATGGAAACAGCGGTGCCAGAGACCGCGCGGCCTCATGCCCAACACTGAGCAAATTTGGTTCCCAGACGAACGTCCCTTCCTAATTTTGAGGAAGCTGGCTTCGCAACGCAAGAGCGCAGCAAAAACGGGAACCTGACTGCCTAGAAATCCGCGATCATCTGCGCGAGGGGAAGGGCGAATGAGACGCGAGCCAGGTAATTTTCGGCATGAAATTCGCTATCCATGTCCGCGTTCGGGATCATTTACCGCGCCCGAGGTTCACAACTTCGAGATCAACGATCACTGGTTGCTTTGGAGATCATTCACCATTGATCAACACAACACGGACGAAATTCCCAACGGACATGATGCGGGCCGCGGAGTGTCCCACGATGGGAACCCTGGATTCGATGGCGGCCGACGTCCTGGATGCAATCAAGCGTTATGTGCGCACGCAGCCGGAACAGGCCGCACTCTGGGCTCTGGGCATCGGTTTTCTTGCGGGTTGGAAGTTGAAGCCCTGGTGATCGCCAAGGTTGGTCTTAGGGGTCGTCGGGCATTGTTCGTATTCTCGCTGTCGCTACCGGGCGACCGGCCTGGTATTATAAGGCGTGTATTTCATGGGTATGTCGTTTGATCCGCAGTTCCTCTGGCTCATTGTTCATGACCTGAGGAACCCGCTGAACGTCCTGGGCCTGACGCTCAGGCTCCTGGAGGAGACGGCGGGCCGCGACGATCCTTCGGTGAGCGACGACCTCAAACTGATGGGCGAGAGCGTCGCCCAAATTGAACGGATGCTGTCGCGATTAAGTGATTACTCGCGACTGACCACCGGTGAGGCTCGGCCCAGTATCGCGCCGTTCAACCCCGGGCGGCTGGCTTCGGAAGTCGTCGAGGTGTTCGAGGCCCGGGACGGTACCGGAGGGCCACCGATCCGCGTGGAGGTCGGCGGCGACTGTCCGCCTGAGGTCGAGCTTGATCCAAACCGTGCCCGGATGGCGATCCAGAGCGCCTTGACCAACGCGGTCGCTTCGGCGGAAGGGGGGCCGATCGTCGTCGCCTTGGGGGGTGGACCTGATCGGCTCTTGATCTCGATTCGCGTGGATCAGCCGCCTCGCGAGACGGTCAAGCCAGCGGTGCTGCGCTCCAACTTGATCGAGCGGCTCACCGGGACGGCCCTGGAACGGCTCAGCCTGGAGTTGGCACTAGCGGCCGAAGTCACCGAACAGTTTGGCGGGACCGCTCGGCTTGACGTGGTTGAAGGGCAGGGGACCACGATCGTGCTGGACTGGCCGGTCCAACTCGCGGCGGTCCCGGCGATCGACGTTGATCCCGGTCGCCCCGGGCTGAGCTAGAACGCCGCCCGGACTTTGGCGAAGGTTCCGGCATCACGCTTGCTGAGTAAGCAGTGGAAGAAAATCCCTGGCGCTGAGAACGGACTGGAAAGGAGCTTGTCTCTTTTCCCTCGGCACCCCTTTAACACGTTTACAAACCGAACACACATGGCTACCACAAACATGATTCAGCGTGATTGGATTGCCGCCGAGTTTTCCAAAGGGATCAATGCCGAGCGTCAGCTTGCGGCCGAGGCCAAGGCCCGCGCCGAGGCCCCGCCCGAGCCGGGCCTCGCCGTGCTTTATAACGAGATCGCCGTGGCGGACGAGCGACACTGCGGGATTGTGGAAATCATCGCCACTCGCTATGGCTACACGCCGACGCGGAGCACGGTTGGCGGAATCGGGGAGACCTTGAGCCGACTCTCAGGGCGGGTCTCGGAGATGGGAGCAAGCCCCCTGGACCTGCTCGGCCACGACCTGGCCGACAAGGCCAACGCCGTTCACTGGAGTACCGCCTGGGTCCACACCTTCGGGATGATCGGCGAGACCGAGAGCGCCCGCGAATTGGCCGCGATCCTCACCGAGGATAAAGCCCACCGCGACGCCCTGCAACAGGCGCTCAACCGCCTCGTTGAGCAAGGCGCACAAGGAGCGAAGTGACTCTTTACGTTCCCAAATGGCTGCTCGCCCCGTTTGGGAGAGGGCTGGGATGAGGCCGCTTGCCTCCAGCCCAACGTCTCTCATCTTATCAACCGCTCCCGGGTAGCGACACAACGCAAGATCTTCAACTGAGTGATGATTTGAAACGATCTCAGAACCCCGCCAAACGGTCTGAGATCGTTATCAACAAGATGGTGCAAATCTGCTTGCTTATCCTCCCTCAAATCCCTTTCTCCAAGATCGCCAGAGTCACGAAACCCGTCGATCAAATTTCTTGGCTGACGATACGGCGCTCCTAACCCGATCCAGAGTGAACGAGGCAAGAACTCCACGCGCCCGCTCGCCCATCGGAACTTCGGCGAAATCGGCTTGCAAGAATCGCCGAGAGCGGACATAGTGGGGCCAGCTTGTCTCAGGTCCTTGGGAGCGTGGATGCGCGTGTCGCATCGAGTACAAGTGACTACTATAGGCTTCGTTCCTCGCCTGGTCCCGAACCTCGGGATTATACCCCCAAACACCCACTCACGAGCAATCTGAGGAGCCGAAGGGTTCGGTTCCCTTGACTGGCGTCCGCCGCCTGAGGATGAGGGCGGCCTACACGAGCGATTGACAGCGTTGAGAGGTATTCATGGACGTTGCTATCAAAAATCGGCCGCGTGGTCGCGCGGTCCAGGCGCGCTGGAGGCGTCGTCGGCTTCGGCCGGCGCCCGAGGCCCTGGAAAGGCGCGAGCTGCTGACCGTCGCGTTTGATATCCGGTATAACTACGATACAGCCAATTTCTTCAACACGCCGGCCAAGAGAGACTTGCTGCAATCGGTCGCCAACTCGGTGGCGACGCAGCTTAATGATAGTTTGTCAGCGATTACGCCATCAGGGACCAACACCTGGACGGCGGACTTTCTCGACCCATCGACCGGGGCCGTGCGGTCGGTGGCGAACCCGGGGGTCGCGGCCGATACGATCGTGATTTATGTCGGCGGCCGGTCGCTCGGTGGGTCGGAGGCAGGGTTTGGCGGCCCCGGGGGGTATCACGTCAGCGGCTCGCCAGACTGGGTCGATACGGTGCGCGCCCGAGGTCAGACCGGGGCCCTGGCGGCGAGCCCGACGGATTACGGCCCCTGGGGGGGCTCGATCGCCTTCGACACCGGGCAGACGAACTGGTACTTCGGGACCTCGGCCTCGGGAATCGGCGCGGGGCAGACCGACTTCACGAGCGTGGCCTTGCATGAAATCTGCCATATCCTGGGGATCGGCAACGTGCCGTCCAGCGGCATGTCGTCCTGGACCCGTCTGAACGTGGGCGGCAACTTTGTGGGGACCACGGCGATGGCGGCCAACGGGGGCCAGCCCGTTCCGCTGGACCCGCTTGGCGGTCACTGGGCGGCGGGAACGATGTCCGACGGCGTTGAAGCGGCGATGACTCCGACGCTCCGTACAGGCATGCGCAAGGTGTTGACCCCTCTTGACCTGGCCGGACTTCGGGACGTGGGCTGGGTCACGCCGATCGTTCCTGGCGGGGTCCAGTTTGGCACCTCGATGTACCGGGTGGATGAATCGGTGGGCAAGGCGGTGATCACGGTCGTCAGGCCGGCGGGCGGCCCGGCGGCGTCGGTGCGGTATGCCACGAGCGACGGCTCGGCCTTGGCCGGGGTCGATTACATTCCGACCTCGGGCACGATCAACTTTGGCGCGGGGGACACCTTCGCCACGTTCCTGGTGACGGTCCTGGATAACACCTTGGTTCAGCCGGACCACACGGTCCTGGTTACGTTGAGCAATCCGATCGGCACCCATTTGCTCACGCCGAGCCAGGCCACCCTGGTCATTCGCGACAACGACCGGCCGACCCGGGCAACCTTCGGCGACTTCGACGGCGACGGCAAGGCTGACCTGGCCGTCTTCCGGCCGAACACGGCCGAATGGCTCGTCGGCCGGTCGACCTTGGGCGGTCAGGCCACCTCGTTCGGCGCACCAGGGATGGATATTCCGCTGCAAGGCGACTTCGACGGCGACGGCAAAGCCGACCTGGCCGTCTTCCGACCGAGTACGGCGCAGTGGTTCATCTTATACTCTGGCGGCGGCTCGCGAGTCACGTCATTCGGCGCACCGAATGGGGACGTCCCGATTCCCGCGGATTATGACGGCGACGGCAAGACCGACCTCGCCGTCTTCCGGCCGAGTACGGGCGAATGGTTCGTGTTGAAGTCAGGCGGCGGGGTGATTGCCCAGGCGTTCGGCGCGGCGAACTCTGACCTGCCGGTCCCTGCGGATTACGACGGCGACGGCAAAGCCGACCTGGCCGTCTTCCGACCGAGTACGGCCGAGTGGTTCGTGCTGAAGTCAGGCGGCGGGGTGATCGCCCAGGCGTTCGGCGCAGCGAATTCCGACCTGCCGATTCCCGCGGATTACGACGGCGACGGCAAGGCCGACCTGGCGGTCTTCCGGCCTGGTACGGCCGAGTGGTTCATTCAGCGCTCAACGGCCGGTCCGATTCGGGTCCAGTTCGGCGGACCGAACGACATGCCGGTTCCGGCCGACTACGACGGCGACGGCGTGGTCGATCTGGCGGTTTACCGGGCCAGTTCGGCACAATGGCTGATCCTGCAATCAACGGCCGGCCCCAGGGTCGTTCAGTTCGGCGCAGCGAACCAGGACGTTTCGATGCTAACGCCTTTGGTCTGTCGCTATCGAGGCGGCTTGAGCGGCCCGCTTGCGGCTTCGGGTTTGGTTCGGTCGGCCTCGATCGGTCCGGTCGCCAAGCCCGTGATCGCTTTGGCGCCGGGTGTTCAGGCTCCCGCTTCAAAATCCGCTCTGCTCTCGCGACGGCAGGCGCGGCAACGACCCGCGCAGTCGCCCTTGGCTGTCTCGCAGACCTGAGGTCCGGATCGCCTCCTTGCCGAATCACCTCTAGAGTCCCCTGGTTCCAGTCCAGATCCTTGGTATAACGGGACTTCAACAGGCGGATCAACGGGTGGAGATCGGCAAGGAGTTCCGGCAGATGGCTGATTTTTTCGGGCTTGCGGGTCAGGTGGCCCTGGTGACTGGCGGTCGTCAAGGGATCGGCGCGGGGATCGTCCAGCGTCTGGCCGAGGCGGGGGCGAAGGTGGCCGTTTTTGACGCCGAAGCGTGTGATGAACGAGCCGGGGTGCTCTCGATGACCGGCGATGTCAGTTCGGAAGCCGACGTCCAGCAGGCGGTCGCCCAGGTCGAAGCCGAGCTAGGACCCTTGACGATCCTGGTCAACAACGCCGGGATCACCGGCCGGGCCGCGCCAAGCTGGGAACTGACTGTGGACGAGGTTCGCCGCGTCTTTGAAGTCAACACCATCGGGCCGTTCCTGTTCGGCAAGGCGGCGGTGCCTGGAATGCTGGCCCGCCGTTACGGCCGGATCGTCAACGTGGCGTCGATCGCCGGCAAGGAAGGGAACCCGAACTTGCTCCCTTACTCGGCGTCCAAAGCGGCAGTGATCAACATGACCAAGGCCCTTGCCAAGGAACTGGCGGGGAAGGGAGACATCACCGTCAACGCGATCTCGCCGGCGGTGATCCGCACGCCGATGGTCGAAGCCTTGCCCCAGGCCACGGTGGATTACATGGTCTCTCGGATTCCGGTCGGCCGCACGGGCACGATCGCCGAAGTCGCCGCCCTGGTCCATTATCTGGTCAGCGCCGAGGCGAGTTTTTGCACCGGGCAATGTTATGATATCAGCGGCGGCCGGGCGACCTATTGACGCCCTTTGGATCGAACCAAAAAGGCGGCGAGCCGGCCCGTGAGCCGCCTTTCACGTCATTCGAACCTTGATTCAATCACGTATGTCTGAGCAATATTGGCTGGTCTTACTCAACGGCAGCCGACAGCGGATCGACCCGAACCAGTTTGACCTGACCGCCCTGGCTGAGCAGGCTCGTCGGATCGGTGGCCGGTTGATCGTGGAAGGTTGCGGTCCCGCGTCCATCCCCGCGCCCGCCGCGCCTTCGAGGGGGTTCGAGCCGCCAAGCTCAGCGCTCGGGGCGATCTTCCAGGGGCGTCTCAACCGGATCTACTCGTGCCAGGTCGTGTTCACGATCGACATGAACAGCCGGCCAACGGTGCGCGTGCTCGGCGGCTACTATCGCAAGCGCCGCTTGATCCGTGTGTACACTCACGACCGAGAAACCGGCAAGCGACCGACCGAAGACCTGTTCGACACGTTTTTGCACGAGGTCGCGCACCACGTCGAATATACCGAGCCGCATTCGTTTCAGGCTGACGCCTGTGGACGGGTCCCCGGCCGGATGCACAGCAGGCTCTTCTGGCGGATTCTCGGCGAACTCAAAGGCCGCTGGGCCGACCTGCAACACGTAGAGGGAGAAGGGCGGACGGAGGAGAGGTCGCAGGTTTGAAAGCGGAGGGGCAGTGGGCAGTGGCGAACGGAGGAGAGATCGCGGGTTTGAACGGGGAGGTCCCCCCCCCTCGGAACCCGTCGCTTCGAAAAAAAATCGTTCCGCGACCTCTCCACCCGTGAACCTCAATCCTTGGCGAGCCCGAGGGCCTTGACTTTCTGGGCCGCGTCGTCGGCGGCCTGGTCGGTCTTGATCGACTTGTCGATCTCGCGGATCACGCCGTCTTTATCAATGTAGAAAGTCCAGCGCTGGGCGACGCCTCGGGGGCCGAGCACGCCGTAAGCAGTCGCCACCGACTTGTCGGGGTCGCTGAGGATCGGGAACTTGAAGTCGAACTTCTCGGCGAACTTCATATTGTCCTGAACGTTGTCGACGCTGGCGGTGAAATAGGCGACCTTCAGGTCTTTCAACGCCTTGCCGTTGGCGTTGAACGACTTACATTCTTTGGTGCAGCCAGGGGTGTCGGCCTTGGGGAACCAGGCGAGGATGACGGGGCTCTTTCCTTGGAAGTCGGCGAGCGTGTAGGTCTTGCCATCGGTCGCCTTGAGCGAGAACGCGGGGGCCTTGTCGCCGACCTTGGGCGCGTCGGCTGCCAGGGCCAGGGGGGCGGCCGTGGAAACGCTCAGGGCCGCCAATGCGAACATCCACCAGAATCCTGCGTGCATCATCAATCTCCCGGGTTTTGGAGAGAACGGCTGCCGCCCCAAACGAATCGCGTTGAGGCCTCGGTGCTTGAGCGTAACACCAGGCCCGTCATGATTCAACGCGCTTGGTCCAGGCGATGTCCCTCGACCGACCCGCGCCGGACGGGGTAGACTTGGCAACGGCCCCGTCCGCCTTTTTTGGTTTCTTGATCGCCCCTAATCCGCCCGGAAGGCCCTTGCCCGTATGGCCCGAACCCGTGCCGCCGCCGCCATTTCCAAGGTTCCGGAGCCGTTGCCGCAGTCCGGGGCCGAACGCCTGGCGGACCTGGCCCTGATCGCCTTGTTTCTGTCCTTGGTCTTCTTGCTCGGCGTCTTTCCGCTCAAGGATACCGACTTCTGGTGGCACCTGCGCACCGGCGACCTGATCCGCCAGACCGGACAGGTCCCCAACACCGACCCGTTCACCTTCGGCGCAGAGGGGCACCGCTGGATCGACCTCCACTGGCTCTTTCAGGTCGCCCTGAGCTGGGGT
>JBDTIR010000079.1:0-2865 GCA_039936275.1 Isosphaeraceae bacterium
GCACCCGTTTGCCGACGCTCCCAACCCCCGGGTCGATGGAGGAGGTCTCGATGTCCGCAACCCTGACCACCCCGAACGTCACCGACCCCGATCAGATCCTGATTCTGGATGAAATCACTTGGGATCAATATGTCACGATTTCCGATGCGTTGGTTGATCGGCACACTCCCCGGATGATCTACCTGGACGGGAGCCTCACCCTCTTAGGCACCTCGCGGCGTCACGATTGGTTTGCGGAACGCCTTGCACAGCTCGTCATGGCGGTTGCCTTCGGCTGCGGTATCCTTCTGGAAGATGCGGGCCAGGCGACCTTCCGGCGCAAGGACCAGAAGGCAGGGGTTGAAGGTGACAAGACCTTCTATTTTGGCCCCCACGCCGAACAGATGCTCGGCCCTGTGAACATCGATCTCTCGACCCAACTGCCCCCCGACCTGGCCGTTGAAGTCGAAGTGACTCACCCCGCCGACCAGGCGCTCGCGATCTGGGGCCGTCTGGGCGTACCCGAGGTCTGGCGGTTTAACCCCGAGGCCGATAAAGTCGGCTTCTGGCATCGCCAGGCGGATGGCTCTTACGCCCCGATCGACCACAGCCTCGGCCTGCCCGTGTTGACGCCCGCCGACGTGCTCGACCAGATGCGCCTGGCTGACGCGCTCGGCCTCTCTCGCTGGCACGCGCAGCTTGGCGATTGGGTCCGCGACGTACTCGTCCCTCGGCTCGGCGGGAGTTGACCCCGATGGATGAACCCCCTCTGTTTGATCTCGACGACCTGCCCGACGACCTGCGCGGCCGGATCAAGGCTGAACTGGTCCCCGGCGAACGACTGCTCTGGGCGGCCCAGGCGATCCCCCGTCAGTCCGAGTCCCTCGGCTGCTACCTGTTCGGCGGACTCCTGGCTCTGGCGGCGATCATCGTCAGCAGCCTCGCGCTGAGTGCCTACTTCGGCTTCGAAATCCATTCCAATACCAGAACTGACCACCTCCTCTCTCTGGCGCTCGCCATGGGCCTCGGCGGATTCGTCATCGTCCTGAGCATGATCTTCTGTTGGTGGATCGACTGGGCCGAGGTTCGAAAGACTGCGAATAAACTTTACGCCATGACCGATCGGCGGGCGATCATCTGGGTGCCGTCGGAGCATGCGGGCGCTGTGGAAGTGCATTCGATCTCTGCTCGGATGGTCGGTAAGATTCATCGCGTCGAGAACACCGACGGCTCGGGAGATGTGATGTTCACTGGCCGGGCTGATGGGCCGTACCTGAATCCTTGGGGCTTTGACGGCGTGGCCAACGTCCGCCGCGTGGAAGACCTGGTGAGGCAAATTCTCGTCAATCCCGATGCGCCGGCTGAGCAGATTGATAATGATGAAGCCAATTTTATGTAGTTCGTTAAGATGTGTTAAATGCGCCGAAATCTTGAAATCTAAAAAATAATGGCTTCTTTCGCGCGCCCTACAAGAATCGGCAAAATTCGGCGAGACAGTCCACAACGAGGGATGTTTTTATGAGCCAGCAGCACCCCAATACCTTCCCCAAACTTCATAACGCCGCCTGGCCGGGCGTGGTCGGCAAGGGGGACGGGTCGGAGCCGCCGATCGGTCTGGATACCATGCTTGACCTGACCGCCGCGGCCGAAGTCGATGGCGTCAAGTTCGACGGCGTGGACCTGTTCCTGTTCGCCCCTCACGTCGATATCAACGCAACCGACGACGAACTCAAAGCTCTGGCCGACAAGGTACGTGCGCGTAACCTGGTCATCGGCTCGGTCGTCGCCCCGGTCTGGCCGCCCACCGGCGGCGGCTCGGCGATGGACGAAGGGGAAGGACGAACGAAGTTCCTCGAACAGGTCCATAAAGGCTGCCATATCGCCCGACGACTGCGCGAGCTGGGCGTGAGGCCTTATGGCGTGGTGCGGATCGATTCGGCCTGCGGACCAGCCGACTGGGCGCTCGACCCCGAGGGGAACCAAGGCAAGATCGCGGCGACCTTCAAGGAAGCCGGCAAGATCGCCCGCGAACACGGCGAACGTTTGGCCGCCGAAGGGGAAATCTGCTGGGGCGGCATGCACTCCTGGCGGAAAATGGTCGATCTCCTGGAGCGCGTCGGCGAGCCCGACACCGTTGGCTTTCAGGCCGACATGGCCCACACCTTGCTCTACACCCTCGGCGAGAACGCCCCCGAAGACCGCCTCTTGCCCGAAAACTTCGCCTGGGACGATCCCAAAGTGCTCGACCAGGCCCTCAAAACCCTTACCGACGCCCTCCGCCCCTGGACCATTGACTTTCACGTCGCGCAGAACGACGCCACCGTCTTCGGCTCCGGCTCCCACGACCACACCGGCCGCCACTGCCTGCCCAACGACCCCAACGGCAAGCTCGACATCGCTCGCCACGCCGGCTACTGGTTGCGCGACGCGGACGGCCAGCTCACCAAGGCGTTCCGCCACATCTGCTGGGACGGTTGCATGTTCCCCAACGCCGTCATGACCCGCCCCGAAACCTGGAACGACATCCTCGCCGCCATGATCGCCGTCCGAGATCAGCACGGCTGGCAATGATGAAATTCAAGAATGAACCACCGATGAACACAGATTAACCTTGATTTAATGAATTAATCCGCGTTTATCTGTGTTCATCTGTGGTTAAAATCCCCTCTTCCTCATTCAAAGGCAATTCGCGCATGCCCAAACCATTGAATATTGCCTTGATCGGCTACGGCTTCATGGGCCGGACTCATTCCAACGCCTATAAGCGTGTGAATGACTTCTTTGACGTCGAGTATCGCCCGGTGCTCAAGGTCGTCTGCGGCCGAAGCGCCGAGAACGCCCAGGCGTTCGCCACCAAGTGGGGCTACGAGTCGGCCGAGACCGACT
>JBDTIR010000080.1:0-6182 GCA_039936275.1 Isosphaeraceae bacterium
GCGGACCCTGGCCCGCCACGTAGGGATCATCCCGGTCCCCTATCAAGGGCCCCGCGCCTTGAAAGCGGCGATCGCGGCGGTTCAAGCGGCGCTGGATCGCGGCCAGGTGGTCCTGATCTTTCCCGAAGCCCAGCTTTCCCGCAACGGCCTGCTCGGCCCTTTCTACAGGGGCCTGGAAGTGATGATGAAAGGGCGGGCCGAGGTCCCCGTCGTCCCGGTCTATCTAGATCAGGTCTGGGGCAGCCTGTTCAGCCACTCCGGCGGCCGGTTCTTCCGCAAACGTCCCCAAGGTTGGCGGCGCAGGGTGGTCGTGGTCTTCGGCCCGCCCGTGCCGCCGCCGATCACCGCTTTCGAGGTTCGCCAGGCGGTGCAGGCGGCCAGCGTCCAGGCCGCCGAACACGCGCCAAAAGCCTCCCGCTTGCCTGAGACGATCGACTCGACGCTGCCTCAATGGGAACACCCGAGCCTCGGCCTACTCAGCGTCTCGACCCTGGACTTCGAAGTTGGTGAGATCCGCCAGGTCGGTCAGAAACCCGGTACCACCGGCCAGGCCCCGCCAGGGGTCGCGCTTCGCATCGTGGACGACGCCGGCCGCCCCCTTCCCGCGGAGGTTGAAGGACGGATCCAGGTCCGTTTGCCCGGTCGTGCCGGTTGGATCGAGACCGACCGGCGCGGTTGCCTCGACCGTGACGGATTTCTTCGACATTCCGGAACCGACGCGCCCGCTTGATTTGGGCGAAACCCCGTCGTGGTACGTACTTTTGACGTATAATGGACATGGGTAGGCCGCCAAGACGCGCACCGCGTTTCCAGAAAACCGATTTCACGCGGGGGCTTGACTTGGACACCTGGTTTGTAGGACATCCTCGGACCGTGAAATACCCGAGAAAACCAGCGCAAGGCGTGAGAACGCAGGAAACGGAATTGTCAAGAGCCTGGCGGTCGGGCCCGTGGACCTACCTGGAACGCCCTCGGTTCCGTCTGTATATAAACGCTAAAATGATGCCAAGTTACAAAGAAGGCTGGTGGTTCGGCAAACCCCTGGAAAAACTTGACGCAAATTGGCTCGAAGTTATAATTCCTTACGAACCGCCGCTGAAAGGGCACGGTGTTCCGATTCTCAGACCGTTTTCTGGTGAGAATGGTCCCCAATGCGTCGTGAACATCATGGTTCCGGGCCTGAATCCATGATCCAGGAGCCCCCGGTGTCCAGTCATCAATCAGAGTCCACCCTCGCCGCCATCAAAGCGGCCGTTGATATCGTCGCCTTGGTAGGTGAGTATCTGCCGCTACATCGGGCCGGTTCCAAGTACAAGGCCCTCTGCCCGTTTCACAACGACCACAATCCTTCGCTCGAATTGAACCCGGACCGGCAGTCGTATAAATGCTGGAGCTGTGGCGCCGGTGGCGACGTCATTGACTTCGTGCAGAATTACGAGCGCGTCGAGTTCCCCGAGGCGTTACGCATGTTGGCCGATCGGGCTGGAGTGGCCCTGGACACCGCTGAACCCCGGCCGAGCGGCCGAGGCCCCGCCAAGACGGACCTGCTTGAGGTCCACGTCTGGGCTGAATCAGCCTTCGCCGAGGCCCTGGCCCAGTCACTCGAGACCCGCGCCTATGTCGCGGCCCGGGGGATCACCGCCGAGAGCGAGGCCCGGTTCCACCTTGGCCTGGCCCCGGAACGCCCCGACTGGCTGAGTTTGCGGGCCAGGCGAGACGGGGTGCAACCGGCAGTTCTGGAAGCGGCCGGCCTGATCGTGCGTGATGCCGAGACCCGGCGGACCCGTGAGCGATTCCGAGGACGGTTGATCTTCCCGATCCGTGATGCTCGCGGCCGGACGATCGCCTTCGGCGGTCGAATCTTGCCGGAATCGGAAAAAATTCGGCTCGAACGGGGTCAAGGCGTCGCTAAATATCTCAATTCGCCCGAAACCGCTTTGTTCCAGAAACGCAGGCACCTCTATGCGGCCGACCTGGCCCGCCCCAGCGCCAGGCAGGCCGGCTGGGTGGCCGTCGTCGAGGGCTATACCGACGTGATCGCCGCGCACCAGGCCGGCATGGCCAACTGCGTCGGCACCCTGGGGACCGCCCTGGGCGACGACCACATTCAGGGGCTCCGCCGCCTGGCTGATCGCGTCGTCCTGGTCTTTGACGGCGACGAGGCGGGCCAGAAGGCCGCCGACCGTTCCCTTGAACTGTTCCTGGGCCATGAGATCGATGCCCGCGTACTGACCCTGCCCGACGGCCTCGACCCGGCCGACTTCCTCAATCGAGAGGGGGCCGACGTCTTCCGAACCCTGGTCGAGCAGGCCGAAGACCCATTGGCCTTCGCCATCCGACGCGCCGGTGAACGGTTCGATTTCGACTCGGTGGAAGGAGCACGCCAGGCGGCCGAGTCGGTCCTGGCGACCCTCGCCCGTATCCCTCGGACCAGCCGGGTCGGCCTTGACGTCAAGGTGGCCAAGGCTCTGGACACCCTGGCTCAGCGCCTTCGCTTGCCGGTGGCTGACCTGAAACGGACCCTCCAGAGCCTTCAGCGCCCGACCCTTAAGAAATCACTCCGTCCAGCCCTTGAGGGCGAACCTCGATCGACTGAGCACGTATCTACTGTAAGTACCCCACCGATTCGCCTGGCCGACCTGGACCCGATCGACCGAAAACTGGTGCAGGTCGTCCTGGCGAACCCCGCGGCCGTCCCCCTTTTGATTACCCGAGTCACCGCCGGTTCCCTGCGAGACGCCCCGCTCCGCGCCATCCTTCAGGTCGCCTATGACCTCCACGGCGAGGGAGAACCGCCCACCTTGAATCGAATCACGCTTCGGCTCGACGACCCGGCGCTCAAGGCACTTGCCGCCGGGCTCTCACTGCCGATCGACCCGGCCCCCTTTTCTGAACGCGTTCAGCCCGCCTCCCCTGAAGCAGAACTGACCGGCCTGCTGGCCATGCTCGCCGAGCGCGACTGGCACGACCGGCTCCGCGACCTCAAAGGGGCGCTGGACGAAACCAACCGTGAGGCGGATCCGGCCGGGCACCAGGCCCTGCTGACCGAATACCTCAAGCTCTGGAAGCAACGGCCGGACCCGAGGAAATGACCTTGAACCGCGTCTTTGAGTCGTCGCCGTTACGGTACCGAGGAGTGCATGCTCATGGATAAAATCGACGAGGGTCTCAAGACGCTCCTCGACCTGGGGAAGCGGCGTGGCTTCCTGACGTTCGACCAGGTCAATGATTACCTGCCCGACGAAGCGTCGAACCCTGAGAAAATCCAGGGGTTACTCGAGGCCATCGACGAGCTGGGCATTGAACTGGTCAACGAGGACGAGGCCGAGTCACGCCTCCAGGCCTCGGGAGACCTGGACGACGACGCCGACGAGTTGGCCGACGAGCCCGAAGAAGAGGGCGACGGCGAAATCACGGCCGAGGACCTTGATGAGATCTCGCGCCGGATCGACGACCCGGTGCGGATGTACCTGACCCAGATGGGTGAGATCCCGCTCCTGTCTCGCGATCGGGAAATCGCCCTGGCCAAGAAGATCGAAATTACCCGCAAACGGTTCCGCCGTAAGGTTTTGGAGTGCGATTACGCGCTGCGGCTGGTCGTCGATGTGCTCAAGAAGGTCCACACCGGCGAACTGCCGTTTGACCGCACGGTGAAGGTCTCCGTGACCGAGAACCTGGAGAAAGACCAGATCCTCGGCCGGATGCCCCTGAACCTGGCCACGCTCGACCACCTGATGAACTGCAACGATCAAGACTTCCGGAACTATCTACGCACCAAGACCGACCCCCACGCCCGCCGCGTCTTGCGGCAAACCCTCAAGGTTCGCCGCCGCAAGGCCGTCACCCTGGTCGAAGAGCTCTCGATCCGGACCCAGAAGGTCCAGCCCTTGATGCGCCGCCTGGAACAGGTCGCGGCGCGCATGGTCGAACTGCTCGATCAGCTCCAGGACGACCGCTCCGGCCGTGGCGGCAAGGAGGACCGGTCCAACCTCCAGAAAGAACTCAAAGACCTGATGCTCATGACCCTCGAGACTCCGGAAAGCCTCCGGAAGCGCTGCGAGGCCATGGACAGCCGGTTCAAGGAGTACGAACAGGCCAAGCGTGACCTCTCCGGCGGCAACCTGCGGCTGGTCGTCTCAATCGCCAAGAAATACCGCAACCGCGGCCTCTCGTTCCTTGACCTGATTCAGGAAGGCAACACCGGCCTGATGCGTGCGGTCGATAAGTATGAGTATCGCCGAGGCTACAAGTTCAGCACCTATGCTACCTGGTGGATCCGCCAGGCGATCACCAGGGCCATCGCCGACCAGGCCCGCACGATCCGCATCCCCGTCCACATGATCGAGACGATGTCCAAGCTCCGCAACGTCTCGAAGAAGCTGCTCCAGGAGAAAGGCCGCGAGCCGACCATCGAGGAAACGGCCAGGGCCGCCAACATCTCCGTCGAGGAAACCCGACGGGTGATGAAGATCAGCCGTCACCCGATCTCGCTCGACCGCCCCGTGGGCGAGAGCGAGGACAGCTACTACGGTGACTTCATCGAAGACGAGGCCGCCGAGAGCCCGATCAATGCCGCCACGCAAGAGATGCTCAAAGAGAAGATCGACAGCGTGCTCAAGACCCTGACCTACCGCGAACGCGAGATCATCAAACTCCGCTACGGCCTGGGCGACGGCTACACCTATACCCTCGAAGAGGTCGGCCGGATCTTCAAGGTCACTCGCGAACGGGTCCGCCAGATCGAGGCCAAGGCCGTCCGCAAGTTACAACACCCTGTCCGCAGTAGACAACTCGAAGGGTTCCTGGAAAGTACAGGTTAACCCGGTGGCAACAAACCGCCGGTCGCCCACGAGGGCGACCGGCGGTTTTTTTGTTGGGCAGCCGAGCTGAGGATTGCAGATGGTGGATTCCAGATTCCAGATCGCAAAAGACTCATTAAACCCATTACATTCATTACAAGATTGGAACCAAGCATGATTGTCGGCGCCTTGAGCGAGGAGAGTTCCCTCACCGTCGACGACCGCCTTCGTCATCTCTCCGGAGGACTGGACCCGATGACCGCGACCGCCGAGAGCATCCGCGAGCTGCACGCCCTGCATCAGCGCGCCAAGGCGCTGCGCGACCGTATGGACTCGGGACCGAAGACCCTGGCCAATCGCCGATCCGTACTGGTCACGCGCCAGACGGCCCTGGAAGAGGCCCGCAAGGTCTTGAAGGAAGGCCGGGCCCTGGTCAAGTCCAAGGAAACCCAGCTCCAATCCCTGCAAGGCAAGCTGGAAGACCTGGCCGGCAAGCGTAATCAGGCCCGCAAGCAAGATGAATACAACGGCTTGACCACCCAGATGCATCACGACCAGAAGACGGTCGAGCGGCTTGAGCTCGAAGTCCTGGAAGGCATGGAACTGACCGATACCAGGGTGGCCGAACTCGCGACCTTGGAAGCCGAAGCCAAGAAACTGGCCGACGACGTTGACGCCCTGGCCCTCGACCTGGACGCCAAGCGGGCCGAGCAGCAAACCCAGTTTGAGGCCCTGCAAACCGCGATCGTCGAGGCCGAGACGGTCATCCCGGGTGATCAGCGTGAGCAATACCGCCGCAACGTCAAGCAGCGCGGGGCCGACGCCATGGCCGCCGCCGAGGACGGCACTTGCACCGGCTGCTTCGTCTCGATGCCTCCGCAAATGCTCAACGAACTCATCAACGGCGGCCAACTCGTCTTCTGCAAGAGCTGCGGCCGGATTCTCTACCTCGCCGAACAGGACCATCCCAATACCAAACGTACCAGTCGTTGAAATCTAAAAAAGAGGACCAGACGCCCCCGCCCCGCGTTCGAGCAAACGCGAGGGCGGGCACGCCCCGTTTTACCTAATCGGCCGGTCGCGTGGCATGGGCCTCGGGCGTCGCGCGGTCTCCGCCCTTGGGTTCGCCGTGCGCGGGCATGAAGAAGAAGGCGATGCCCAGGATCAGGTAGATCATCAACAACATCGCCCCTTCCAGCCAGTTTGACTCACCGTCCTCGGCCACCATCCGCGCAATGATCACGGCAAGGATCACCGCGGCCACCTCCAAGGTGCTGAACAGCAAGTCCATCGGCTCTGAGCGCAAATAGCTGGCCAGGACCAGGACCGGGCCGACGAACAAGGCGATCTGAAGGGCCGAGCCCAACGCGATGCCAACGGCCA
>JBDTIR010000081.1:0-8971 GCA_039936275.1 Isosphaeraceae bacterium
GGTTCAAGGAGCTCTTCGATAACCCCGCGGTCCGGGTCGAGACCCGCGACCGCCTGCTTGTCGAGACCTTTGAAGGTCGAGCGCACCCGACCCTGTTGCGGTTCCTCCGCGTGCTCAACCGGCACGGCCGGCTCGCCCTGCTGGCGACGATCTCCAGCAAGGTCAGGGTGCTCTGGGACCAGCGCCAGAATCGGCGACCCGCGACCATTCGCTCGGCCACTCCGCTCGACGACGGCCAGCGCAACGCCTTGTTTAAGCGCATGAGCCAAATGCTCGCCGCCGCCCCCGTCATCCGCTTTGAGGTCGATCCGGCCTTGATCGGCGGCCTGGTGGTTCAGGTCGGCGACGACGTCTATGACGCCTCCATCCGCAGCCAGCTTGACTTGATGCGCCGCGGGCTCGTTGCCGGCAGGGCCCGCACGGACCTCGGCCGCTTCGCCTCGTAAGATCAGATCAACAGGATCGAATCAATGGCCAAATTCCGCTCTGACGAAATCATCTCGGTCCTCCAGCGGGAGATCGAGCAGTTCCAGGCCGAGGTCACCCGGTCCGAAGTCGGGCGGGTGCTCGAAGTCGGCGACGGCATCGCGCGGATTCATGGGCTCGCCGGCGTGATGGCTGGTGAGATGGTCGAGTTCCAGAACGGCGTCAAAGGCTTGGCGTTCAACCTGGAAGAGACCTCCGTCGGCGTCATCATCCTGGGCGAATATACCCACATCCATGAGGGTGAGACGGTCAAGGCGACCGGCGAGCTCCTGCGCGTGCCCGTCGGCGAGGCGATGGTCGGCCGAGTGGTCAACCCCCTGGGCGAACCGATCGACAACCTTGGGCCGATCATCACTCCCCATACCCGTCTCGTCGAATCCAATGCACCCGGCATCGCCGGCAGGCAACCGGTCGACGAGCCGATGCAGACCGGCATCAAGGCCATCGACGCCTTGACGCCGATCGGCCGAGGTCAGCGCGAACTGATCATCGGTGACCGCAAGACCGGCAAGACGGCCATCGCCATCGACACGATCCTCAACCAGAAGGGCCAAGGGGTCATCTGCGTTTATGTCGCCATCGCCCAGAAGGAATCGACCACCGCCAGCCTGGTCGACGCCTTGCGGCACGAAGGAGCAATGGACTACACCATCGTCGTCGCCTCCGGCGCCAGCGACCCGGCCCCCTTGCAATACCTCGCCCCCTACGCCGGCTGCGCGATGGCCGAATACTTCATGTATGAGAAGGGCGGCGCCACGCTCTGCGTCTACGACGACCCGTCCAAGCAGGCCGTCGCCTACCGCGAGCTTTCGCTGTTGCTCCGCCGTCCCCCCGGTCGTGAAGCCTACCCTGGCGACGTCTTCTACGCCCACTCCCGCTTGCTCGAACGCTCCGCCAAGCTGGCCAACCAGTACGTCATCGTCCCCGTCGATGCGCCGACCGACGATCCCGGCAACCCGGTCGAAGATCACTGGGGCGTCAACGACAAGGTCTACATCGGAGTTCCCGGCGCGGAAGAAGCCAAGCACGACCTGGCGGCCGACTACCCGGGGGCCACGCATAAGATCGCCAAGACGTTCAAATCGGGCGGCTCGCAGACGGCTCTTCCCTTGATCGAGACCCTCGAAGGGGAAGTTTCGGCCTATATCCCGACCAACGTGATCTCAATCACCGACGGCCAGATTTACCTCCAGCCCGACCTTTTCTTCGCGGGGGTTCGGCCCGCCATCGACGTCGGCATCAGCGTCTCCAGAGTCGGCGGCAAGGCCCAGATCCCCGCCATGAAGAAGGTTGCCGGCGGCTTGCGGCTCGACCTCGCCGCCTTCCGCGAACTCGAAGCGTTCGCCCAGCTTGGCACCGAACTGGACAAGGCGACCCAGCTTCAACTTGACCGTGGCTATCGCATGGTTGAACTGCTCAAGCAGCCGCAGTTCAAACCGATGAACGTCGTCGATCAGGTCATGAGCCTCTACGCAGGCACCGAAGGCTACCTCGACGACGTGCCGGTCAAAGAAGCCTCCCGCTGGGAAGCCGAATTTCTCCAGTTCGTCCGCGAACAACGCCGGGATCTCTGGGACCGGCTCGACCGCGAGAAAAAACTGTCAGAGCCAGTCGTCGAGGCGCTCAAGGCTGCCTTGATTGACTTCAAACAGCAATACCGTTCCCCGACGGCCGCCGCCAAGCCCGCCTTGGCGGGCACCGGAGCCTGAGCCAAGCAGGCAGGACGGTCTCCGTTGGCTCGGTCGTTCGATTGCGAATCCGAGCCAACGGAGCACAACCGCCCGCTTTTCCTGGCGAATCGCAACGGTCATCCGCTCACGGACATCCACCCCCTGACCGCCGCAGGCGACCCGAGACCTACCGATGGCCAAAGCCCGAGCGATCATCAAGCGCCGCAAGTCGGTGCAGAACATCCGCAAGATTACCCGGACGATGGAGTTGATCGCAACCGCCAGGTTCAAGAAGGCGCTGGATCGCGCCATCGAAGCCGAAGCGTACACCCGCAAGATCGCCGAACTGGTGGCCGACCTGGACACGACCTCGGGCAACGTCTCACACCCCTTGCTCGAACAGCGCGATCCGGTCAAAAACGCCCGCGTCCTGGTCTTGACGAGCAACCGAGGCCTGGCCGGCGGCTACAACGGCAACGTCGTCCGCGTGGCGATGCGCGACCTGGCCGACCTCCATGCCGAAGGGATTACCACCTCATTCGAAGCCGCAGGCAAGCGCGGGATCGCCTACTTCAAGTTCCGAGGCATGACCCCGGACGTTACCTATACCCAGTTCGAAGACCGTCCCCAGTACGTTGAGGTCGAGACGCTCGCCAATCGGTACATCCAGATGTACATGCGCGGTGAAATCGACCGGCTCGACGTGGTTTTCACCCGGTTCATCAGTAGCGCCCGCCAAGAAGCCACCGTCACCACGCTCTTGCCCATGACCGCCGCCCAGGTCGCCGAGACCGGCCCGTCGGTCAGCCAGAAAAACCAGCCAGGGACCGCGACCGGCCACCCTGTCGAACGCACCCCTTACGAGTTCCTGCCTGACGCGAAAAGCATCCTTGAAGAGATCGTGCCCGTCTCGTTCAAGGTCCGCCTCTTCAAATGCTTCCTCGACGCCGCCGTCAGCGAACAGATCGCCCGCATGGTCGCCATGCGCGGAGCGACCGAGAACGCCGACGACATGGTCAAGAACCTCTCACGACTGTACAACCGCGCCCGACAGGCCCAGATTACCCGCGAACTGGCTGAGATCATCGGCGGTGCCGCGGCCCTGGAATGAGATTGCGCAATTCACCACAAATGAACACTCGCTAACTATCAATCTCGGATCATCGTCCAGGATTGTCGATATTCCTCGGTGGTTTCCACCATTTTTTTCAGGACTTCTCCCCAAATGGCCACCGCCACCTCCACCGGCCGGGTCGTCCAGGTGATCGGCTCGACCTTCGACGCCGAATTCGAAGAGGGACGCCTGCCCGAGATCCACAACGCGCTGGAAATCGACACCGAGGAAAAAGGGGTGCGCGTTCACCTGACCGGCGAGGTGCAGCAGCACCTTGGCGGCAACCGCGTCCGCTGCGTGGCCCTGGGCTCGACCGACGGCCTCGTCCGTGGGGTCCGCGTGCTTGACACCGGCGGGCCGGTCACGGTTCCCGTCGGCAAGGAAACCCTCGGCCGCGTCTTTAACCTGCTGGGCCAGCCGATCGACGGCCGAGGCCCGGTCAACGCTTCCGAACGTTGGCCGATCCACCGCGACCCGCCCCCGTTCGACCAACTCTCGCCCAAGACTGAGGTCCTTGAGACCGGCATCAAGGTGATCGATCTGCTCACCCCGTTCGTCCGAGGCGGCAAGATCGGTCTCTTCGGCGGTGCCGGCCTGGGCAAGACGGTCATCTTGACCGAGCTGATCGCCCGTATCGCCAAGGTCCATAGCGGCTACTCCGTCTTTGCCGGCGTCGGCGAGCGGACCCGCGAAGGGAACGACCTCTGGCTCGAAATGCAGGAAACCAAGATCGGCTCGACCGGCAAGTCGGTCATTGACTCCACCGTCATGTTCTTTGGCCAGATGAACGAGCCCCCGGGCGCCCGGCTTCGCGTGGCCCTCTCGGCCCTGACCAACGCCGAATGGTTCCGCGACTCGACCGGGGCCGACACCCTCCTCTTCATCGACAACATCTTCCGGTTCAGCCAGGCCGGCTCCGAGGTCTCGGCGCTGCTGGGGCGGATGCCGTCGAACGTCGGCTATCAGCCGACCCTCGCCACCGAGATGGGCGCGCTCCAGGAGCGAATTACCTCGACGAACAAGGGGGCCGTCACCTCGGTGCAGGCCGTCTACGTCCCGGCAGACGACCTGACCGACCCCGCCCCGGCCACCACCTTCGGCTTCCTCGACGCCTTCATCACACTCTCCCGATCGATCTCCGAGAAAGGAATCTATCCAGCCGTCGATCCGCTTGGCTCGTCGTCACGCATCCTCGATCCGCAATACGTCGGCCAGGAACATTACGACGTCGCCCGCCGCGTCCAGACGATCCTTCAGCGCTACCGAGAACTGCGCGACATCATCGCCATCCTCGGCATCGATGAGCTGTCCGAGGACGACAAGCTCCTGGTCGAACGGGCCCGTCGGATCGAGATCTTCCTCTCGCAGCCCTTCTTCGTGGCCGAAGTCTTTACGGGCAAAGAAGGCAAATATACGTCCCTGGCCGATACGATCCGCTCGTTCCGTGAGATCTGCGAAGGCAAGTGGGACCACCTGCCCGTCGGCTCCTTCCGCTACGTCGGTGCCGTCGAGGACGCCGAGGAACAGGCCAAGAAGATGGCCCGCTAACCCCTTAACCAAGCTGCCGCGCTGATCTCCACCGAGACCAGCTTGAGATCCATTCCATCAGATGCTTCAGACCGAAATCCACGCGCCAAGGGTCAAACACGACCCGAGACGCCTTGGAGATTCGGGGGAGTCCGGCGAGCAAGCTCGCGAAATCGACCACGATAAAGGACCGTCCACGATGGCCACCGCCACATTGACCGACCACAACCCCGAGGTCCCGGCCCCGTCCAACCCGTCCAAGGGCCACTCTCGGCTCCAGTGCGTGGTCGTCACGCCCGAACGTACCTTGTTCGACGAACAGGTGGAGTTCGTCGCCCTCCCTTTATACGACGGCGAACTCGGCGTCCTGCCAGGCCGCGCCCCTTTGATCGGCCGCCTGGGTTACGGAGAGCTACGCACCAGGACCCGGGGCGTCGTCCGTCGTTATTTCATCGACGGCGGCTTCGCCCAGGTCCGCGATGACGTCGTGACCATCCTCACCATCAGGGCCACCCCCGCCGATCAGATCGACACCGCTTCAGCCACTCGAGAGTTACAACGGGCCGAAACCCTCTGCGCCTCCACCGATGCCGACCTGGCCGAGCGCTCCCGAGCCGTCGCCCGCGCTCGCGCCCAGATCCGCGTCGCCTCTCACCGAGACTAAATCCGTGGGCCGCGGGCACTACCCACTACCCACTCAATCCGTCGCAGGTCGGGCCGTCGCGAAGAAGGTCGGGTTTTCGAGCATAGGCACGGCCATCCAGTCGTCGCCGGTCCAGGCGTGGTGGGTGACGGTCACGCCGTCGCCGTCCAGATCGATCTGGAGAAACCCGGGCATGTGGAACCCGGTCGGATCACGCAGCAAGGGAGCGCCGGCGTTGAGACAGAGTTGGTTCGGTAAGCCCGGCGGCGTGAACGCCCAGGCCGCGTGAACATGTCCGCAACAAAACAGATGCGGACCAATGCCGGCGACCCAATCCCGGACCTCAGGCGCATTCTTCAGCCGCTTGGGTGCCAGTTGTCGCACATAAACCGGCGGTGCGGCCAGGGGATAATGGCAGGCGACGATCAGCCGCCCAGGCCGCTCGCCCAGGTTCGCCACCAAATCCCGAGCCCTGGCAAGCTGCTCCGGCGGTAAATACCCCCGCGCCGAGAGATGCGGCCGGGTCGGATCAAGACCAAGAATCGCGGTCTCCTCGCCAATCGAGCGGAGCCAAGGGTACGCCGGGGCCGAGGCGAACGCGCCGAAATACGCCTCGAACTTGCGCGAACGAACCGAGCCGCTGGTATAACGGTCGTGGTTGCCCGGAATGACCGTCGCCCGCTCCGGGACCGCCAGCAACGGCGCCAGCGCCCGTCTGGCCTCGACAAATTCCGAAGTCAACGCCGTCGTGGTCAAATCTCCACTAATCAACACATGGTCCGGATTCAGGGTCAAGGCGTGTTCGACAACCCCGTCCAACCGCTCCAGGCGAAACCGTCTCGCCCGCCCCTTGATCAATTCGAGCATCCCCAGGAACCGCTTGTTGGCAAGCCTGGCCGGATGGTAAGCGTAACGCCAGACATGGATATCGGAGAGGTGAACAATTCTTAACACGAATCCCTATCTCTCTCTAGACAGCGATTAAGAATCATCCATGAAGCAAATATCCAGTTCAATCAAGACCATGATTGAATTCCGAATTTCATCCTCAATAATCAAAAGTGCCAGCCCAGCCAACCAACAAGAATATCGTACAAAGCATGGGTGCCGACCGCGACGCCGAATCCTCGAACCATAAAGACCCAGGCGAAATAGACCCCCGCCAGCCACCGAAAAATGAACGCATACCAGGTGAACGCCTCGCCAGGGGCTCCGGCGTGGTGGGCGATCGAGAACAGCAAGGCCGAGCCGGTCACCGCGACCGTGCTAGCCAGGACCTCGGGTGCCTGGAGCAATCGGAGCAGCCCGAAAACCAAGGGGATCAATGCCAGGCGGAATAACGCCTCTTCATAAATCCCCGCTCCCAGGTAGCCGATTACCTGAACGGCCGACCGGGTCGATTCGGTCGGCGCCGCCATCAAGGTTTGCCCTTCCAGGCGCGCAAAGCCCAGGTCCACCAGCTTGCTCATCCCGATCAGGGCCACGGCCCAGACCAAGGCCTCAACCGCCATGCCGCATACGCAGGCCGGCCCGAACCGCCAATTTCGACGGCCCACCGCCTGCCAGAGCAGCAGACCCACCACCAGGGCCAACGGCGGCAACCATCGGCCCGTCATTCCCAATGCGGCCAAGCCTTGCCTGATCCAGACGTCTGCCCCGGTGCGAACGGGCTCGGCCGACGCGCCGCCGAACCAGACAATCCCCCCTTCGTAGGCGATCAAGAACGGCAAGAGGAATGCCAAGGACGGTAACGGACCACGGGTCAACGACCAGTACGATGGTCCGACCACGCCCGCCTGGGGAGCACGGCCCCACCAACGCGGGTCAAAGGCGAGTCCAGACCGCGCGCGCGGAGTTGGGCGCGGCGTGTGCAGGGTGGTGGTACGCACAACCTATTCATCGGCCAATCTCAGCCCCAAGATCAGCCGGGACCGTCCGCCCCGTCACGGATTTCGAATTCGGCGGTCGGCGATCATTTCAAAACCGCCGAGATTTACGAAATTTTGTAGGGTCTTGTACCGCAGTGCACCGACCGCTACAGTGAGGAGATGGAGAACCCATTCAGGCCCCGCCATGGATTGGGCGTCTCTCCTTCGCAAGCCGCCAACCGACTTGTCGACCGACTTCCACATCACCACGGGGCGCTTTGGTCAAGAGTGATCCAGGCGTTCCGTTGTGTCCGAACTGACCCCGTCCTGCCGAATCGTGCTTCGGCCCTCGATCATTACGGGGCAGACGGGAAAGGTTCGGATCTCCACCCGTGTTGGGGGGGACCGTCGCGTGATTTCGCGGTATCGCTTGGCCCTGACTGTCGGGGTGTTCGCTCTCGTCGGCTGTAACGACGCCTTCAACGCCGGGCCGATCGTCTACAGTGAAAGTCCCAAGCAAACAACCGACCTGAAGGACAAACCCAAGCTCCGCAAGGCGGTCAACGATGCGCTGAAGGACCTCTTCGGATCGAGCCCCCGAGAGATCAAGGTGCCGCCCGGTCTCGCCGAGTTCCTGCCTGAGCACGGCATGCATCTCGCCAGCCGCTTCGTGCCGATCAATGACCCGAAGCAGCCGCCCAAACCCTTGGTCTACCACGATTCAGACACCGGTAAACTGGTCCGGCTCGAAGGGGGCTACGCCCTCTACCGCCGCCATTGCCTGCACTGCCACGGCGTCACCGGCGACGGCGAAGGACCGACGGCCGAATTCCTCTGGCCGCGCCCCCGTGACTTCCGTCCCGGCAAGTACAAATTTACCTCCACAACCACCGAAAAGCCAACCCGCTCCGACCTCCGCAAGACGATCTACCAAGGCATCCCCAACACGGCCATGTCTTCGTTCGACGGGCTGATGACCCACCCGGAAATCGAGCAGGTCATTGATTACGTCATCTTCCTCAGCGCCCGCGGTCAGACCGAGATCAACCTCATCAACAACGCCTTCCTGGCCGAGGAGAGCGAAGCCGAAGACCTCTTCGACGAAGACGTCCTCAACGAATCGACCAAGGTCGTTTTTGAAGCCTGGGCCGGTGCCGAGGCGGCCGTGCTCAACCCGCCGATCCCTCGCGTTCCCCCGACCGGGCGGAGTATCGCCAACGGGCGATCCTTGTTCCTGGGCCACCAAGCCACCAAAGGACTTCAGTGCGTCGGCTGCCACGACGAAAAAGCCCACGGGAACGGGACGAGCTTTGTTCCCCTTGCCGTCTTCCAGGACATCACCTTCGGCGGCGACCCCAACCGGCTGGACGAGCGGCTTAAGACCTACGACAAAGCCACGCAAGACCTCTGGACCAACGGCTCGATCGACGACTGGGGCAACCCACTCCGCGCGGCGAACCTGAACAACGGTGAGCGAACCGTCTATAAAGGCGGCCAACGCCCCATCGACCTCTACCGGCGGATCGCCAAAGGGATCAACGGTGCCAAGATGCCGGCGCACGCCTCGGTCCTCAAACCGGAAGAAATCTGGGATCTGGTCAACTTCGTCCTGGCCTTGCCTTCTCATCCTGAACTCTTGGAACACGTGCCGCCGCCCCCCGGC